>CAZPAE010000047.1:2526-10047 GCA_964584455.1 uncultured Thioalkalispiraceae bacterium | reverse complement strand
CAACTACGCCAACCAAATGGAGTAATAACTTTTTCTGGAATTTATTTGGTTATGAATGGGAGCTAACCAAAAGTCCTGCTGGTGCCCATCAGTGGATACCAAAACACGGCGCAGGCGCTAACTCAGTGCCTGATGCGCATGATCCTTCAAAGCGTCATTCTCCTACCATGCTGACCACCGATCTTGCACTACGGTTTGATCCGGTATATGAAAAGATTTCCAGGCGCTTTTATGAAAACCCTGATGAGTTTGCAGAAGCGTTTGCACGTGCTTGGTTTAAATTAACCCATCGTGATATGGGGCCACGCACACGTTATCTTGGTCCAGAGGTACCGAGGGAAGAACTCATCTGGCAAGATCCCATTCCAGCAGTCGATCATGAACTGATCGATGAGCAAGACGTTGATCAACTCAAACAAAAGATTGTTGCTTCAGGGTTATCGGTGTCCGAATTGGTATCAACTGCTTGGGCATCGGCATCAACATTTCGTGGTTCTGATATGCGCGGTGGCGCAAACGGTGCTCGCATTCGTTTGGCACCCCAGAAAGATTGGCAAGTTAATCAGCCGGATCAGCTAGCAAAAGTGTTGCAGGTACTTGAGACGATCCAAAGCGAGTTTGATAAGTCGGTTTCTTTGGCGGATTTAATTGTACTGGCCGGTGGTGTGGGCATAGAACAAGCCGCCAAGCATGCAGGTCATGATGTGACAGTTCCATTTACCCCCGGTCGTATGGATGCTGCGCAAGAGCAAACCGATGTAGAATCCTTTGCGGTATTAGAGCCGGAAGCGGATGGCTTTCGCAATTACATGAAAGCGAAGTATACGGTATCAGCAGAAGACATGTTAGTGGATCGAGCACAGTTGCTGACATTAACACCGCCTGAGATGACGGTATTGATTGGCGGCATGCGTGTCTTAAATAGTAACTTTGAACAGTCGCAGTATGGTGTGTTTACCGACCGTCCTGAGTCCTTAACTAATGATTTCTTTGTGAACTTACTTGATATGGGGACCTCCTGGGAGGCGACCTCTGCAGATGAAGATATCTTTGAAGGTCGTGATCGTCATACAGGGGAAACCAAATGGATGGCAACACGGGTGGATCTGGTCTTTGGTTCGAACTCTGAACTACGGGCCTTGGCTGAAGTCTATGCAACGGCGGATGCTCAAGAAAAGTTTATCAATGACTTTATCGCCGCTTGGAATAAAGTGATGAACTTGGATCGCTTTGACCTTCAATAACTGTATGAGGGAGTTCACAAGGAAGTGAACTCACTGTCACGACTAGTTAGCATATGTTGTGCTGTTTGTATGGCGGTTAGTAAACTTTGCGGATCGGCATGTCCTGTGCCAGCAAGATCAAGAGCGGTACCATGATCGACGGATGTGCGAATGAACGGTAAACCTAGTGTGATATTAACAGCATTACCAAAACCCACATGTTTTAGCACGGGCAAACCTTGATCATGGTACATGGCAAGATAAGCATCCATCTGTGGCATATATTGTTGTGTGAAAGCCGTATCGGCAGGTAATGGGCCAGTGAGGTTTAACCCCTGTGAGCGTAGTTGTTCTAACACTGGGATAATAATGTCAATTTCTTCATGGCCTAAGTGACCTTCCTCACCTGCATGGGGGTTAAGACCACAGACACATATATGTGGTTGAGCAATACTGAATTTTGTTATCAATTCAGTATGCAAAATGGTGAGTACTTGTTGTAATCGATGTGTGGTGATCTGGGCAGGGACGTCTTTTAATGCTAAGTGGGTTGTTGCTAAGGCAACACGAAGCCCTGTGGTAGCTAGCATCATTACGGTTAAGGGTGTTTGAGCTTGTTCTGCTAAGAATTCAGTATGGCCACTAAAAGCATAGCCAGCTTGATTGATAATACCTTTGTGTATTGGCCCTGTGACGAGAGCGTAATGTGGATGAGTAAGGCAAAGTGATGTGGCTGTGCGTAGGCAATCTAGCACGTAGTCAGCATTGGCTTGGTTAAGCTCACCTGTCTTTGCCGTTGTTTTTAACGGAATATGTTTGATATAGACTTTGGCTGAAGAGCTAATGGATGTTGCATCTTGCTCTGGATAATCAATTAAATCAAGTTGGCAATTGAGCCTATGTAAACGTGATGTAATAAGCGTTTTATCAGCAACAATGATCACGGGGATAGGTGGAGGATGAGTTGAGAATACCGACATGAGATCAGGCCCAATGCCGGCTGGTTCACCCGGTGTGATTACAAGGCAAGGTTGCTGGTTCATGGTTGGAGAGATTTATTCTTCCAAGCGAACTTCAACATAGGCTTCGTCACGGATACGACGTAACCAATTAGTGACTTCAACTTTTACTTTACGCTTATGAATTAATGAGCGAGCCTGATTTTTATAATATTGCTCGGTGTCATCATACTCTCGATGTGATAACACTTGAATAATATGCCAACCAAAACGAGACTGAAACGGCTCGCTGATTTCACCGGCTTTAAGCTTGCCTAACTCTTCTTCGAATTCGCTGACCATTTGCCCGGGACTGACCCAGCCTAGGTCCCCACCTTGGGTAGCCGATCCAGTATCATCGGAACTCGCTTTAGCAATGGTGCCGAAGTCAGCACCATCAAGTACTCGTTGACGAATGCGCTGTAGCTTTGCCTTGGCTTGCTCTTCACTAGTGATGGCGCTGGGCTTGATGAGAATATGCCGTGCTAAGGTTTGTTTAATGAGGTGTCGACTATCTGGACTACGTTTATCAATCAGTTTCACAATATGAAAACCACTGGGGCTACGAATAGGTTGTGTGATTTCACCTACTGTCATGCTAGGAATGGTATCGGCAAAAATAGTGGGTAACTGTCCTTCCTTGATCCAACCAATATCACCGCCACGTAATGCCTCTTGTCCTGCTGAGATACGCATAGCGGTTTGGCCAAAGTCTGCACCAAGGTTAAGATGGGTCAATGCTTCACGCGCTTGTTGCTGTGCTTGTTCTACCTGAGTAGGTTTGGCTGATTCGGGAATGGCTATGAGAATATGACCAAGCCGGTATTCGGTATTAATTTTGGCGCGGTCACCTAATTTGGCCAGTTGATTGTTAACTTCTTGCTCGGAAACGAAAACTTTGTTTTCGACCTTGCGTTTACGCAGTTGGGTGATCAACATTTCTTTACGAATTTCTTCGCGGAAGCTAGCAAAATCATAGCCGTCGTTAATTAGGGCTTGGCGGAAGGTTTCCAGCTGCATATTGTTCTGCTTGGCGATATTGACAATTACTTGGTTGAGATTTTCATCGCTGATACGGATACCACTTTGCTGAGCTTGCTGAACTTGGATTTTTTCCACAATCATACGTTCGAGTACTTGCTTGCGTAAAATGGACTCTGGTGGTAATTGGGTTCGTTGGGCGCGAAGTTGGCGACGGATTTCGTCGGTTTTTCTCGTTAGTTCACTACTGGTGATGACATCGGTATTCACAACAGCAACAATATAATCTAAGTCTATGATTTCTCTTGTATTTGCTGAAGCAAGATTGATTGGTCCCAAGGCCAACAGGCAAAATAAAAGGCTATGTAGGGTATATCGCATAAGTATTTTCTCGAGCTTAATTCGAATAGTCTAGGATACCATCTTCTAGTACTGTATTGATGGATTTTCCTGAGCCAAGGCTAGATAGGCCTTTGAGCTCAATTTCTAGATAGATGGCATGTTCGAAGCGAGGTTCATTATTATTGATTAATTTGTCGAATTTTTCTGTACCAACGATGCGTACCCCCCAGCAGCAGTCTTCGTAGTGAAACCCAAAAAAATTCTCTAATAAGTGGTTATTTTCTAAATCAACTTCGCGGCCGCCAAAAAATTGCCAGCTAGGGTTTAAGCGCCAAGCAAAAGATAATCCATGGGTTCTAATTTCATTACGGCGAAAGCGATATTCATAGTTAATGATCTTGCCGTTATCTGCTTTGTATTGGATCCGACTATTACTCACTTCCGTATGCTCTGCCTCGGAGTCGAATTGCAGTTCATTGGTAATTTTAAAATGATCATTCGGGGTTAATGAAATAGCTCCGAGATAGCTAGAACGCTCATTAGTTTGAATGGAACCACTAGGTAGGGTGACATTACGGTCACGAAAGTAATTTATTTGGCCAAGTGTCGCATTGAATACTTCTTTACCCGTATCTTGTCGGTAAAAGCGGGTGGTTAATGCAGTTGTCAGTCGATTAGCATCACCAATACGATCATTTCCGCTAAAACGATTCTCGGAAAAAAGTAATGACTGTCCAAATGTTGTTAGCCCGGTATCGAAAGCAGGTAAATCAGATTGGTCTTTGTTTGGCGCATACAAATAGAATAAGCGTGGCTCCAAGGTGTGCAATAGCGCTGTATCACCAAAATAAGCATCGCGTTCTAAAAATAAACCTGTGTCTAAGCTAAATACCGGTACAGTGACACCAGGGCTGTCTTCTTGATCCGATGAGGGCAATTGGTCTAACTCATAGGCTAAATGATGTAAGGTAACTTTAGGAATCAAGAACCCTGCATCAGCTTGAATAGGGTAACTGACATAGGGGCTTAGCTTTAATCGTTGTCCGATAAGACGGCTGTTATCTCTATGATCGAAGTTGACGTACTCGGTATCGATATCATAGTTGAGTCGATTGTCTTGGTTGGTAAAGCGGGTATTAAATTTTAATTGGGGTAGCCGCTTATAAGGTTCGCCACCGGTTAAATTTTGATAATCTTGAACCAGTGCTGACACAACAAAGTGGGTCTGATTATAATTTAATTGTCCCTGTCGCTCTAAATGGGTGACACTGGAATTGTTAAGACTACTTGAAAAATCGTCAATGTAGTTTTTGTCACTAACATAATTATATTTAACTGAGCTGGACCATCCTTCGCCTGGTGAAGCGCTATGTTGCCAGTTTAGTTTTTCGCGATCATCGCCAAAGATCTTATCATTACTTAAATAATCATATTGAATAGTACCGCTACTATTCTTCGCTAAATAACGAAACTCCGTTTCCAACATTAGTCCTCGTCGAGTCATATTATGTGGAGTGATAGTTGCATCCATATCCGGGGCGATGTTCCAGTAATAGGGAATTGTTAATTCCGTACCAAGCTCATCAGACACAGCAATCGTTGGGAATAGGAAACCTGACATACGTTGATTACCCAATGGAAAACGCAAGTAAGGAAAGTAAAAAATAGGTATGTTGGCAACATCTAGTATTACATGGTTAGCCGAACCTTGTTTTTTCTCTTGGTCTATGAAAAGTGTGCTGGTGTGTAAATTCCAAGCTTCATCACCAGGGGGACAAGTGGTGTAATTGGCATTGTTAAGTTCGTAATGTTGATCATCCAAAATGACGATATTATCGGCTGAGCCTCGACCGTTCACTGAATTGGTATAGTAATGCGTATTATTAACAATACCTTGGTTGGTGGTTAAGTTTACTCGAGCACTGTCGCCAGTTATTTTAATTTGTGGCGTATAAAGTGAAATATTTCCATTCGCTTCAAAATCCTCTGTTTGGCGTTGGTAAATCATTTCATCAGCACTTAATAAGCGGTTTGACTTCTGTGCTTGTACATTGCCTTTAAAGGTCGTGACATCTTCACTAGTAACGGTCGCCTGATCAGCCACGATATGCGTTCGCATGTCGTTAGGCGTTAAAGGCGTGATAGATTCTTTAGGTTGGCTATAGTGGGGTGGGCACAGTTCTGCCTTTGGTTTGTCTGCCAGAGCGAGAGAAGCACAGCATAAACAGATAATAGTGGTGAAAATGTAGCTAAGAATAGGCATCGAAAAAGCTAGGTGTCCTGCTGTGAGCTAAATGAGGCGCTATTATATGGTGTAAATGGATTTGATAGAAATGGCAAAATAGTCATTTAGGCGGTAAGTTTGGTAAAGACAAACAAGAGACCGATAAATAGGGGTTGGTGCAGCATATAAACGATGAGTGAGTGGCGTCCTGCCAGAGCCACAATGCGGCTAATTTTGGCCTGGCTGTGCCAATTTGACCAACTAGGCAGGTGATTGTGTTTCTTATTCCAACAGGCAAAGAAAATACCCAATGCCACCACGCCTAGCCAAGGAATCAGCGGAACATAATCCTCTGTAGCGGGTTTGTGTGTCATGAGCCCAAACCACTGCCATAATGGATGGTCAAAAAAGTGGGCCTCTACCCATAGTCCTGTGATAATTAAGCCAATGCCTAACACCAGGTTGAACCAGTAAAAACGTAGTAGCACTAACCCCAGGATGCTGGCAACAGCGATAAAGTGCAGGATACCGAAAAAAATAAAGCTGTTAGGGAACATGAGATAACTTGATAGCGATACGAGTCCAGCGCAAATTACCAATAAGATAAAGCGCTTGAGGAAGGCTGTGCGTTTAATACCTTTATAGTGAGCCAGGTATAAACTGATTCCCATCACAAATAAAAACGAACTGACAATCGTATTGCGAAAATACAACCAAAATGGTGTTTGGCTAAAATCAATTTGGATGTAACCAAAATAATTCAGGTCATAGCTAAAATGATAAATAAACATCATCACAATAGCGATACCACGGGCAATATCGATGATTTGGTAGCGGTGTGTCTGTTTTACGGCACGATCACTCATATGATGAATTCTGTAATGAAAACAGGCATCTTACAAGCAATATGACGTATAATTTTGCCTGATAGGAGAGAGCTGATTGGATAATCGACTAGCACAATTAACTGATTGGGTTAAACAGCAACTAGCCAATGATACGTTACAAGTAGAAAGTGCATCGGCAGATGCGAGCTTTCGTCGTTATTTTCGTATTCGTGCGACAGAGCAGACCTGGATTGCCATGGATGCGCCGCCTGAACAAGAAAATAGCGAACCATTTGTACGTATCTCAGGTTACTTAAAAGAAATGGGGTTGACCGCACCTGTTGTCACAGCGCAGTCATGGCAGCAAGGTTTCTTTTTGTTAACTGATCTAGGCAATCAAGTTTATTTAAATATGCTTGATGAGCATATGGCCGATAGCCTCTATCAAGATGCTATGTCTGCATTATTACGCATGCAACAACAAGGTCGAAACTACCAGGCTGAGATACCCGAATATGGTAAAGCGCGTTTATTAGATGAAATGGGTTTATTCCGTGATTGGTTTCTAGCAAAACACTTAGCAATTCAATTAACACAACAACAAGGTGCTATCTTAGAACAGGTGTTTACCTTTTTAGCGGAGCAGGCATTACAACAACCGCATGTGTTTGTGCATCGTGACTATCATTCTCGTAATTTGATGTACCTTAACGACGCCACAAAAAACCCAGGTATTTTAGATTTTCAAGATGCGGTTTGGGGGCCGGTTACTTATGACTTAGTATCTTTATTGCGTGATTGCTATGTGGCATGGCCACAACAGCAAGTTATGCAATGGGTTAAATGGTACTACCAACAGCTTCAAACAACAGATCTAATCACGGGTGTGAGTCACGATCAATTTATTGATTGGTTTAATTTAATGG
>CAZPAE010000047.1:0-2516 GCA_964584455.1 uncultured Thioalkalispiraceae bacterium | reverse complement strand
TTGTTAAAAATAATTGGTTTCGATAAAAGCCCTACTTAAAAGCGATAGGCATTTTTTCCCGGTTAAACTATCGTGATGGCAAGGCAGGTTATCTTAATGATATTCCCCGGGCGTTTGATTATATTCTCCAAGTGCTAAGTGCGTATCCAGCACTTTCTGATTTTAGCAAGCTGATAAATCAATTAGATATTGTGTCTCGATTAGAGCGCAAGCAGGTTATTGCATCCGTATGAAAGCGATGATATTAGCGGCTGGACGGGGTGAGCGTATGCGGCCATTGACTGATCATTGCCCCAAACCATTATTGAGTGTTGCTGGCAAAAGCCTAATTGAGTATCACATAGCGGCTTTAGTACGAGCGGGCGTGAGCCAGATTGTCATTAATATTGCTTGGTTGGGTGCAAAGATCAAACAGCAGTTAGGTGATGGGCAGCACTATGGTGTGGAGATTCTCTATTCGGATGAGGGCGATCAAGCACTAGAGACGGCGGGGGGGATCATTAATGCACTTCCGTTGCTAGGGCAAGAGCCTTTTATTTTAGTGAATGGCGATATTTGGACCGATTACAATTTTTCTCAATTACCATCCACATTGACAAATAAACTTGCCCATCTTGTCTTAGTAGAAAACCCAGAGCATCATCCACAGGGTGATTTTGACTTAGATCAAGCGGGTCTTGTATTAGACCAACCTGCCTATACTTATAGTGGTATTGCTGTGTATTCTCCGGCATTATTTACTAATCTTAAACAAGGAGTGCGGCCTTTGTCGCCACTGTTACGTTTAGCCATGCAACAACAGCAAGTCAGTGGTGAATGTTATACCGGTGATTGGTGGGATGTAGGGACACCACAACGGCTAACTGAACTAGAGGCGTTTATAACAAAGAAGCAATAATAATGGGCGAAGAAATCAAACACAGTCATTTTGTGAGTGAAGATTTTGAACGTTATAAAGATCGCCTTACGACTGAAACACAGCTATTAGCCGATGCTTTCGCACAAGATCGCTTTGCCAAAACGCATCCTGTTGCCGGGTTTGAATTAGAGTCTTGGTTAGTTGATCATAATTTTTGTCCTGCACCAATCAATGAAGCATTTTTAAACCAGCTTAATAACCCGCTAGCAAGTCCTGAGTTAGCTAACTTTAATATAGAACTTAATACCGAACCCCGACCGCTACAAGGCTATACTTTGTCAGCTATGCATCAGGCCTTAGATGAGACCTGGGTCGCTTGTTGTGTTACCGCCGAACAGCTTGATACGAAAATTATTATGTGTGGCATCTTACCTACCTGTAGTAATGAAGATTTAAATTTGGCAAATATGTCAAACATGAAACGTTATCGGGCATTAAACCGAGAAGTGATTCATCGGCGTAAGGGTAAGCCCTTGGTATTGGATATTAATGGTGAAGAACACCTGAAGGTAACACATCGTGATGTGATGTTGGAGTCAGCAGCAACATCGTTTCAAGTTCATATGCAAGTGAATCGTGAACAAGCGGTACGGTTTTATAATGCGAGTATTTTGCTCTCAGCCCCTATAGTGGCATTATCGGCAAACTCACCTTATTTTATGGGTAAAGATTTGTGGGACGAAACACGTATCCCCTTATTTGAGCAAGCCGTTGCGATTGGTGGTTATGATGGGGCGAATTTTGGTCCTATTCATCGTGTCAGCTTTGGTACAGGCTATGCACATAAATCCATGATGGAATGTTTTGAAGAAAACTTAGCGCATTATCCCGTGTTGTTGCCAGTGGATTTAGAAGAACCTGCATCGGCCTTTCCCCATCTAAAATTACATAATGGAACAATTTGGCGTTGGAACCGACCCTTAATTAGTCTTGATGATGATGGGTTATTACAGTTTCGTATTGAGCATCGAGTGATTCCCGCAGGCCCAACGATTATCGATACCATTGCCAATGCTGCATTTTATTATGGTGTGGTGACATCCTTAGCGCAGGCTCAAGTTGCCCCTGAATATCAATTAGATTTTGCGAAAGCCAAAGACAATTTTTATCGTGCTGCCCAATTAGGGTTACGCGCACATATTGATTGGATCGATGGGCAACGGTATCCCATGACTACACTGATCAATGATGTCTTGTTGCCCATGGCCTATGAGGGTTTAGTGCGCTTAGGCATAGCAGATTCAGATCGACAAGATTATCTTGAAGTGATTGAACAAAGAGTGGTTAAAAAGGCGACCGGTGCGCATTGGCAACGTGCCTATGTTAAAAAACACGGTCATGATATGTTTGCTATGACGGCGCAGTACTATATGCAGCAAAATAGTGGCAACCCAGTACATGATTGGACGGTATAGTCGTGCTAAGCGTATTTGAAGTATTACCCGTTGGTTTACTACAGTGCTCTGCCTCAGAGTTACACCAGCTATTACCTGGACCAAGTTTAATTCATTTGCCAGGTGAAGAAGCCGAGCCAGTATTTATTTCAGTATTATTGCATGGTAATGAAACAACAGGTTGGGATGCGATACGTCAGGTA
>CAZPAE010000046.1:0-10054 GCA_964584455.1 uncultured Thioalkalispiraceae bacterium | reverse complement strand
CTGGTTTATTAGCCACACAACTGGAAATTGCCCTCGCCGAACTCGCCACCGCCGGGCTGGTAACGTCCGATAGTTTTACCGGAATCCGTGCCTTTATTACGCCCCAGCGCAAACAGCAGCAACGTCGACATGGTAAACGTGTTACTAGCAACCAATTAATGAATGCCGGCCGGTGGTCCCTGGTGCAACAAATCACACCAACCCATAGCGAGGAATCCATTGAGCACATTGCGCGTATTTTATTACGCCGCTATGGAATCGTCTTTCGTAAGCTCATCGAACGTGAAACCCACTTACCGAGCTGGCGGGAGCTACACTATATATATAGGCGTATGGAAGCAAAGGGTGAAATTCGCGGTGGCCGTTTTGTTAGCGGCTTCAGTGGTGAACAATTTGCCTTACCTGAGGCCATTACCCCATTACGACAAATGCGCCATGCTAAGCAATCAGACTACTTACTGATTAGTGCCAGCGACCCACTGAATTTAACCGGTATCATTACCCCAGGTAAACGCATTGCGGCTAAGCATACTATCCGCATTTTATATCGCGATGGACTACCGATTGCCTATACACAAAAAGGCGAGCTCAACCTATTAACTGAGCTTGATCAAACAGAAGTGTGGGAAGTTCAAAATACGATTGTTAAATCCACCCAGCCTAGTCGCTATCAAACCCCACACCAAACCGGTCCATATTAAATACCTTTGTGCGGGAACCCATAAGAATGATACAACTCTATATACATGATGCCATTATATTTGAACCAATAAACTGTTGTTACTAAGGAAACATCCATGGGAAAACGTTTCTATCTACTAATACAAAGAAATAAAGGGTTTATTTTATTCATTTTTCTTATGTTTGTTTTTCGCAGTGCGGTGGCAGACTGGAACGAAGTTCCCACCGGCTCAATGAAGCCGACTATTATTGAAGGGGACCGCATCTGGGTAAATAAACTCGCTTATGATATTCGTATTCCCTTCACCCTAATTTCGCTGTTTAAACTCGCCGATCCTATTAGAGGTGATATTGTTATTTTTGAATCAGAACGCTCTGGAAACCGTCTAGTAAAACGTGTTGTAGGTGTTCCTGGTGATGTGGTTGAAATGCAAAATAATATACTACGTATTAACGGAGAAATCTTAGAATATGATATTCAAACCAAAACCGATGCAATAGAAAATCTGCTTGGTGTTAAGCACTTCGTTCGTATCAATAAAGTCAGCTCTCACTTATCTAGTTTTCCCCCGACAAAAGTACCCGCTGAGCATTACCTTGTACTAGGCGACAACCGCAATAACAGCGCAGACTCACGGGTGATTGGTTTTGTACCACGGGGGGAAATTGTTGGTCGAGCCCGCCATGTTGTGCTGTCATTAGATTATGACAATTACTATATTCCACGCTCTGGGCGATTCTTTGAAAAACTATAATTTGATAAGTTAACGCTTACGTTTTTTCTTCCCTGCAGTTTTCTTTGCTTTGGCACTTGGCTTAGCACGAGAGCCGCGTTTCTTTTTACTGGAATCGTTGCTTCGTTTCGGTTTAGCGCCTGAAGCTAAACGTGAAATTTTCAATTGCTGGCCTGCCACCCAAGTCCGCTTGAGTAGATTAAAGATATCTTTCGGCATCCCTTCAGGCAAATCAACCAAGGTATGATCATCTTGGATATTGATATGCCCGATATACTGGCTATCAATACCTGCTTCATTGGCGATCGCTCCCACAATATTGCCTGGCTTCACTTTGTGATCATAACCCACCTCAATCCGATAGCGTTCCATACCTTCTTCCGGCGGTGAGTCTTTTTTATTTCTATTTTGGCTGCGTTCTTTACGGGGTGATTTTCTTTCTTTGGGTTTATCGTTCTTATGCCAGTCAGCGTTTGATTGTGGTTGCGGCTTATTTTGTAACAGAAAGGGAGTATCACCTTGTAACAACTGCGCCAGTGCCGCAGCAATTTCTAATGCAGGAATATTATGTTCTTGCTGGTACTGTTCAATTAATTGGTAAAACAAGCCCAGCTCTTCGGTAGCGAGCGTGTCGGTAATACGCTGCTTAAACTTAGCAATGCGCTTATCATTAACGAGCTCCGTTGAGGGGAGTTCCATCATGTCTATTTTGGTTTTAATGGCCTTTTCAATGGCATGTAGCAAACGCTTTTCACGTGGTGCCACAAATAAAATTGCATCGCCTTGACGTCCTGCGCGACCGGTACGACCAATACGATGTACATAGGCCTCAGTATCATAAGGGATGTCATAATTAATCACATGGCTAATACGTTCTACATCGAGACCACGTGCCGCAACATCGGTGGCAATTAAAATATCCAATTTACCTTTTTTAAGATCATCTACCGTGCGCTCACGTTGCTTTTGCAAAATATCGCCATTTAACGCTGCTGAGGCATAACCACGGGCTTCTAGTTTTTCCGCTAACTCAACTGTGGCGGTTTTAGTCCGAACAAAGATGATCATGGCATCAAAGGGTTCAGCTTCTAAAATACGCGTTAGGGCATCTAACTTATGCAAACCACTGACCGGCCAAAAACGCTGGCGAATAGTATCTGCCGTAGTGGTTTTTACTTTAATGGTGATTTGTTCTGGTTCATTTAAATGCTGTGTAGCAATACGACGTATTTGCTGCGGCATGGTGGCAGAAAACAGCGCAATCTGCCGATCTTCAGGTGTTTGATCTAAAATCCATTCCACATCGTCAATAAAGCCCATACGTAACATTTCATCGGCTTCATCTAATACCAACATGGTCAGTTGATCCAATTGCAGCGTACCGCGACGTATATGGTCCATCACCCGCCCCGGCGTGCCGACCACAACATGTACACCGCGCTCTAATGCGCGAATCTGACCGCGATAATCTTGCCCACCATAAACCGGTAATACATGGAATCCTTGCAGATATTTGGCGTACTTTTGAAATGCCTCGGCTACTTGAATAGCCAGCTCGCGGGTTGGCGCCAGCACTAAGACTTGCGGATCTTTTTGGCTTAAATCCAATTTTGATAATACTGGCAAAGCAAAGGCCGCGGTTTTACCGGTTCCTGTCTGTGCCTGGCCCAGTACATCACGTCCTTGCAACAATAGCGGTATTGTTTGGGCCTGAATGGGGGATGGTGTCTCATACCCGACCTCATCCAATGCCCGAAGAATAGCGTCGTGCAGCGCTAATTGATGAAACGCGGTAACTGTACCGGCAGTCATAAGATAATTACCTAAAAATCGGTGAAATGTCTGAAACGCCAAGGGTTAACTTGAGTATCCTGTGCCCTTGCCTAGGATAGGGACCTAATGCCCCTCAAAAGGGTGGCGTAGTGTAACGGTTTATCCCCCTAATTGCATGTGTTATTTGGTTATTATTTGAGTCGATTTTTCTGTCACGCTGATAAAACATCATCACCTATCCTACAAAATACCCGCGCCATAGGTGCCTTTAATCCAAGCTTCACGAAACCATCACCAAAGCTTCATACAGATTGCGTTTCATTAATAGGTTAGATGTCTTATTAATTTCCATGGAGAATGGTTATGTTTACCACCCGATTTTCAATGATAAAAAAATCGCTAATCACTGTGCCGCTAGCTCTAGCAAGCCATAGTTTATTAGCAAACCCCGTGATAAATGAGTTTGTTTTTAACCACACCGGAACCGATGCACACGAATATATCGAAATATTTGGTGATGCCAACACCAACTACACCGACTACGCCATTCTTGAAATTGAAGGTGATAGCAGCGGTGCGGGCCGTATTGACGGCGTCTTCCCTGTAGGTACAACCAACTCGCAGGGACTTTGGACAACAAATTTCCAATTTAATAATTTGGAAAATGGCTCTGTCACGCTGTTACTGGTTCGTGGTTTCAGTGGTAACGCAGGCCAGGACCTTGATACCAATAACGACGGTACACTAGATACACAACCCTGGGCAGAAATCGTTGATGCCGTCGCAGTCAGTGATAATGGGGCCAGTGACCAGACTTACGCCAATGTGATTTTAAACCGTGGCTACGATGGTGTTTCATTCACCGTGGGTGGTGCTTCACGTATTCCTAATGGTACCGATACCGATCAAGCCAGCGACTGGCAACGCAACGACTTTGACTTTGCGGATAATGCCGATGCCAATGCACTGAATACACCGAATACTATCAATACCAATCAAGCTGATCCGATTGCGGCAACAATTATGCAAATTCAAGGTGCCAAACACTTATCTGCATTAAATGGCCAGCTCATTAATACACAAGGTATTATCACAGCCGTTGCTTTCAATGGTTTTTATTTACAAAACCCACAAGGTGACAATAATGATCACACCTCTGATGGTATTTTTGTATTCACCAACGACAGTAATTCAGCTACCATCGGTGATGAAGTGGCCGTCATCGGCGTAGTTAATGAAAGCGTACCCGGTGGAGCCGCAACCGGTAATTTATCCATCACTCAGCTATTTCGTCCACAAGTAGCCACACTATCCAGTGACAATCCGTTACCTGCTGCCAGCGTTATCGGTCAAAGTGGTCGTGTACCCCCCAATGAACAAACCATTACTCCGGGCGAGGTGGGTACTGGTATTAATCTTTATGATCCCGCCGATGCGGCAGCTAATCGTTTTAGCCCCCGCAAAGACGGCATCGACTTCTATGAAAGTTTAGAAGGCATGTTAGTGCGCGTTGAAAGCCCTGCCGCAGTCTCACCTTTACGTACTTTCAGCTTCTTCAGCAGTGAAGTGTTCACCGTAGCTAACTACGGCGCTGACATTGCACCGGCTGATGCATTAAATGTCCGTGGAGGTATTGAACTACAACCTCATCCATTAAACTTAGGTGACCAAAACCCTGAGCGTGTTCAAATCCAATTTGATCGCACACTCTACGGACAACCGCCTTTAATCACAGTCGGCGATAAACTGACGGATGTTATCGGTGTTGTGGGTTATAGCTTCGGCAATTATGAAGTGAATGCCACTGAAGCAGTGAGCGTGATCCCAGGTAACTTAGAGCCAGAGACCACGACCTTAGCAGGTAGCTCAACGGCAGTGAGTGTAGCTAGCTACAATGTACTTAACCTAAGCGCTATCTCAGCTGACGACGCACAACGTACTAATGTTGCTAATCAAATTGCTAACAACCTCAATGCACCTGATATTGTTGCGTTGCAGGAAATTCAAGACAATAACGGTGAAACCAATGATGGTACGGTTGATGCAACACAAACGCTACAAGCATTAGTAGATGCGATTGCCGCTGCCGGTGGCCCTGCCTACTCTTTCTTCACAGTCAACCCTATTGATGGTGCTGAAGGCGGTATCCCTGGTGGTAATATTCGTAATGCTTATCTCTACAATACTAACCGTGTACAGCTAGTTGACTTTGTCGCACTTAACCCAACCGAGCTGGGCAATGCTGGTGTGAATCCTGCGGCATTCGCAGGCACACGCACACCTTTATTAGCCAACTTTGACTTTAACGGTGAAATGGTTACAGTGATCAATAATCACTTAAGCTCACGTTTTGGTTCTACACCTGTGTATGGTGCTATTCAGCCTTTTGTACAAGCCGGTGAAACCGAGCGTGAAAATCAAGTCACCGCATTAAATGCTTATGTTGACTATCTATTGGCCGGTAACAGTGATAAAAATATTATCGTGCTAGGTGACTTAAACACTTTCCAATGGACCGATGATCTTCGCTATACCTTGCCTGGCTTGGTTCGCGGTGGTAATGAGAAGCAGGTGTTATTTAACCTGGTTGACAAACTACCAGAAGATGAGGCTTATACCTTTATCTTTGACGGTAATTCACAAGTATTGGATCACATCTATGTGAGTCGCTCATTAAAAAACAAAGCACAATTTGATATTGTGCATGTCAATAATGACTTCCCACGTATTGATACCTCTACTGCGAGTGACCATGAACCCATCTTAGCCGTATTCGACTTTAGACCTAAAAAGGATAAAGATAACAACGGTGACAAAGATGGAAATGGTGATGGTGGAAACGATAATAACCAACTCTAATCATTAAATACCTAAAATAAATATGAAGGCGCGCTTTAAGCGCGCCTTTTATACTTAAATACTAATGTCTACCCCGGCAATACCGTCTTTATCATAGTCACCATCACACAGAATTAATCTATCTGCCTCAATACCGTTTTCGATCAAGTGTTGTTTAACCGCTTCAGCACGACGTGTTGCTAAGGCAGATAGTGTCGTCAAATCCTGCTCGGTGAGCTTAATAGCACGCTCTTTTAACTGCTCAGCTAAATCAGGTAATAGCACATTCAAATCCGATTGATTACTGAACCCACACAGGCTGAGATGTAACTGTGGACGCTCAGTAAGTAATTGCTGAGTTTTCTGCAAATAAACTTGTTGTTGCTCGATTAGCACATCGCTCGCCGGCTCATAAACGACTGGTTCAAAGTGTATTGCGGTAGCCAGATTTACCAGCCCCTCTACCGCGGTCACTAACCCAAAGGGTGTGTAATAGCTAATAATGGCAGAGGTGATTGCTTTTGATGTTGCCTTATAAATCGCATCGGAAGGATCAAACTGCGGATTATTGACATCCCCCGTGATAGGAATCGCCAATTGAATGCTTTTATCACGATTACGCAATAAATTTAATGCCGAGTCCACCGGCATACCCAATGCCACATCAATAGCATCTGGCTCACCGCTGGTTTTCTTCTTTAATTGAAACTGTTTTAAATCTAAATCTAAAACACTATTGAGCTTGCCTTGTTCTGCCAATAACTTCAGCTTTGCATTAAGCTGTCCACTTTTAATACGCTGCCCTACACCTGACTCAAGATAGACACTCACCGGACGTAGGTCCAAGCCTTTTATTTCCCCCGCAAGATCAAAGCTTGGAACCTCACTTAATAATTGCATCTGTCCAGCCAGGTTAATACTCCCATGTTGATCTGTTATGACATGTAGCCCTAGCTGACTGGGTTGTTGGGTATTTTGCGTATCGATATTTTTTAATTGTAGCGTTTTAATTTGTGCGGTCACTTTTAACGGTGATGAAAGTTGCTGGTCCACAAAAACAATAGGACGACCTTGTTGGAATTGTAAATCATTAAGCTTAAAGGACAGTGTGCTTGGTTCAGCTGGCGCTTTATTGCCTGATATTGGCGGATTATTTTTTGCTAGCAGTTTTTCAAGCTGCTGTACTGCCTGCCATTGACCTTGTTTATCACGTTGAATATAAGCCCCAAACCCTTCAAATAGCACTTGCTGGAGTGATAGTTGATCTTTGGTAACGCTCAGCTGACTTAGTTGTACACTATCCCACTGAGCAACTGGTTGCATCTTATCTTGTTGTTCTATTGGCAAGAATTGCCATTGCTCTAGCCCAATCTGGGCAATAGCCACTTGCTCAAGATTATCTAGTTTAATATCGGTTAATTGCAGTGTATTACCAGACATAATCAACTGTTGATGTTGTTTATCTTGCAACACGACATCAGTAAACTGCAGAGCCCCCTTGATATTAAGCTGATTTGCATCAGTTTGATTGGCATCTAATACAACATTGCCTTGCCAATTCATCTGCAGTAACCCTAAACAAAGGTGCTGTTGTTCAGGGACTTGGTAACACATTTCCAATTGCGCTAATTGTATTTGAGCTAACTCAACACGCCATGCATCATTCTGCACCTCGCCTTGTGTTGATAGCTTAGCACGTTGCTGTGCATGAAAATCAATCCCGGCAATAGACTGTAGACCTTTTGTGCCTTGGACTATATCAAGCTGTAAACCAACTAATTTAAGATATTCTATTTTTAATACTTTATCGAACAGTGGTTGCCAAGCTATGTCAATATGGACATGTTCAAAAGCAAACCCTTGGCCTTGTTGGTTTTGCCCTTTGGCATGGAAAACATCAATTTTGGCATCCACATAATCGATATCAATGTTTTCGATCTTCGCCCCTACGCCTTGATCACTTAACCAACTAACCACTGCAAGTTTGGATAAGGTTGGAATTAATGCAATGAAGATGGCGAGTAGAATTAAACTGATAACAAGCCATTTGGTTACGCGGCTAACGTTGCGTGCTTTTGTAACAGAAGAGGTTGAGGTTTCCATAGCCACGCATTTTACCAGATAGTCGCTAATGACTAAGAAAAATCATCATCGCCAAACTAATATGGCGAATGATTTTGGGATCAAAGACTTACGGTTTAGCGTGGCCTGTTGCTTTCATGAGCATTCGCAAGCCTGTATAAAATACCGGCGTCAAGATAAGCCCAAATAGGGTTACGCCAATCATACCGGCAAAAACGGTAATTCCCATGGCGTGCCGTACTTCTGCCCCTGCGCCACTGGCAAATACCATGGGAATCACACCCGCAATAAATGCCACAGATGTCATAATGATGGGCCGTAACCGCAAGTGGCAGGCTTCAATGGCTGCCTCCAGCGGTGTTTTGCCTTCTAATTCCAACTCACGAGCGAACTCGACAATTAAGATAGCATTCTTACATGCTAAGCCCATCAACACCGCTAAACCAATTTGGACGAAGATATTATTATCACCACCGGTGAGCCAGACACCAAATAAAGCAAATAGCACACACATGGGTACAATTAAAATGATCGCCAAGGGTAAGGTCCAGCTTTCATATAATGCGGCTAACACTAAGAACACTAACAACACAGCTAACGGAAAGACGATTAAGGCCGCATTACCCTGTGTGGTTTGTTGATAGCTTAAGTCAGTCCACTCTAAGGTCATGCCTTTAGGTAAGACCTGAGCAGCGACACCACTGACTGCACTCAGTGCCTGAGTTGAAGACATAATACGTGGATCGGCTTGGCCAATCAGATCAGCAGCTGGATAACCGTTATAGCGGATCACCGGATCCGGCCCAAAAGTGTGGCTAATTTGCACTAAACCACCAATAGGAACCATCTCGCCATCATTATTACGCGTTTTTAAATTAGCAATTTGCGAGGCATCATTACGAAAAGGTGCATCCGCTTGGGCAACTACCTGGTAGGTTCGACCAAAACGGTTGAAGTCATTGACATACAGTGAGCCTAAATAAACTTGTAAGGTCTCAAATAGATCTCGCAAAGGGACACCTTGCATTTCGGCCTTAACGCGATTCACATCGACGTCCAGCTGCGGCACATTAGCTTGATAAGATGACACCGGAAAAGTTAAGCCAGGGACTTGAGTAATGGCACCTGTCATTTGTTGTACGGTAGTTTGAAGTTCACCGTAACCCAAACCTGCTCGGTCTTGTATATATAAGGAATAACCAGAACCCGTGCCTAAGCCCAAAATAGGTGGCGGCATAATGGCAAAACCAAACCCTTCTTGAATAGAAAAGATCTTACCTTGTAGCTCTGCGGCAATTTCAATAGCTGAACGCTCCCGTTCATCAAACCCTTTGAGTGGAAAGAAGATCGTGCCAGTATTCGAGGTATTGGTAAATTGCAGCGTATTTAAACCCGGGAACCCGACCTCATCTTCTACCCCTTCAGTGCTTAATGCGAGATCACTGATTTTTTTCACTACCGCTTCGGTCCGGTCTAATGACGCGCCTTCTGGTAATCTTACCCCACCGATGAGATACAGCTTATCTTGGGTTGGGATAAAACCACCGGGGACCGATTGAAACATAAACCAGGTTAAACCAACTAAGACTAAGTACACCGCAAATACTGGACCACGGTGATGCAACATACGTTTAACTAAAGAAGAATAGCCTTCTGAACTGCGTTTGAAACCACGATTAAACGGCCGAAATACCCAGCCAAACATGGCATTGATAATACGCGTCAAGCGATCCGGCGCCTCATCATGACCTTTTAAGAGACTTGCAGCCAATGCGGGAGAAAGTGTTAATGAGTTAATCGCCGAAATGGCAGTGGCAATAGCAATGGTCACCGAGAACTGACGATAAAACTGACCGGTCACACCTGATAAAAATGCCATAGGCACAAACACTGCGATCAACACTAAACTGATCGCAATAATCGGTCCACTCACCTCACGCATGGCG
>CAZPAE010000045.1:0-10086 GCA_964584455.1 uncultured Thioalkalispiraceae bacterium | reverse complement strand
CCCACGCTCGGTACATTGACCGTTACGCGTGAACCATCATTCCCTTCCGCACCAAAGCCGCTGACAATAATATTGCCTTGCGCAATGGCATACACTTGCCCATCGACCCCTTTCAGGGGTGCGATCAGCAAGCTCCCCCCGCGCAAACTCCGAGCACTACCAATGGATGACACGGTAATGTCCAGAGTTTGTCCCGGTTTTGCAAATGCTGGTAATTCTGCATGAATCGATACAGCGGCTACGTTCTTGGATTGCAAACTCACATCCTGTGGAATATTCACACCTAAACGTGACAACATGCTACGTAAGCTCTGTACAGTATGAGGAGCATTACCATCGCCAGTACCATTTAAGCCTACCACTAAGCCATAACCGACTAGTTGGTTATTTCTCACACCCTGTACTTTGGCAATATCTTTAATACGTTGTGCTTGGATTAAGCCTGAATACACCGCCATAAAAAACGCAATGCCTACAATGAAAACAAATCTAAATTCTTTACCATTTAACATCGTTTTGTCCTCATGCCCAATTAGTACGGATATGCTTCGCTTTGGAAGAATTTCGCCAAGGTACCCATCTTATTGGCTGTCGATAAAATACCATTACCGGAGTAATCGATACGTACATTCGCTACTTTCTGTGACTCAACTGTATTATTGAGATCGATGTCCTGTGGCCGAATAATGCCGGAAAAGCGAATATATTCTTCAGATTGATTCAAGCGAATCAGCTTCTCACCGCGCACCACTAAGTAACGATTCGGCAACACATCAACCACACTGACGGCAATCACTGCTTGGAAATTATGTGCCTGGTTTGATTCACCGCCGCCTTTAAAGTCTCGTTCTGCACTGACTTCATTTTCTAAGACTTGCTGCTCGTCTTTGGTTACTTCACTACCCGCCACTTTCGGTGGTGGCATTTCAACGTTCTGTTTCTTTTCCGCTTTGGTATCTGCACTGGATAAAGCTGAAGCTGCCTCAACAAGCCGAATTGTGATGATGTCACCAATATGTTTGGCTGTGGTATCTTCAAATAAATTAATCGGCATACCCCGTTGATAAATCGCACCATTGTGTGATTTAACAACTTCTTTGACTTCTTGCTCGGGCGGGGCAAATTTATTTTTACTGCGCTTTTTAGCTGCCACACACCCTGTCAGTGACGCCAAAAAATAAATCACTAAAAATACAATTGATAGTCTTGTTAACAACATATGGCTACGACTTCTTTTCATCTTAACTAGAGTTGGTTGTTCACAAATTGCAACATCTGATCCATGGTTGAAATAGCCTTAGAGTTCATTTCATAGGCTCGTTGTGTTTCAATCATGTTCACTAGCTCTTCCACAACATTCACATTAGAACCTTCCAATGCACCTTGAATCAGTGTCCCGGTATTATTATTGCCCGGGTTAGCAATAATCGGTGCACCACTTGCTGTGGTTTCCATAAATAAGTTTTCACCCACCGGTTGCAAACCACTGGGATTAATAAAATCGGCCAATTGTATTTGGCCAATCTGTTGTGGTTGTGCAATACCTGGTGTGGTAATTGATACTGCACCATTGCTACCAATGGTGACACTGGCTGCATTAGGTGGAATGGTAATTTGCGGTTGTACTGGATAGCCTGATGCGGTCACAATCACACCGGCTGAACTGATTTGAAATGCCCCGTTACGAGTATAACCGGCATCCCCATTAGGTTTTTGGATTTGAAAAAAACCGCGTCCCTGAACTGCCACATCTAATTTATTCTTAGTTTGTAAAATATTACCTTGGGTATGCATTTTTTGCGTGGCCACGGTCCGTACCCCGGTACCCAGCATTAAGCCTGAAGGTAGTTCAGTATCTTCTGAAGTCTGCGCACCAGCTTGACGCACATTTTGATAGATAAGATCTTCAAATACCGCTCGGTCTCGCTTAAACCCAGTGGTATTCACATTAGCTAAGTTATTACTGATGGTTGATAACCGATTTTGTTGTGCTTCTAAACCAGTTTTACTTACCCATAATGGATTCATACTCTACTCCACATCCAGACTTCTACCAAAATAATTGCAGCATCTATGCCAAACGAACTATCTCTCGCACTGAATCTGCATTTTTCTCTGCATCACGTATCACGCGTATTTGCATTTCAAACTGCCGTGATAGATCAATCATATTTACCAAAGCTTCAGCAATATTGACATTACTGCTCTCTAACATGCCTGATACCACTTTAACATTAGCGCTAACTGCCGCTTCACCACCATCACGTAAACGCATTAAACCATCATTACCTTTTACTAACTCAGTGCCTGGTGGGTTAACTAATTTGATACGATTAACAATATCTAGGTTATTACCTTGCTCACCTAAGGGAGCAACAGCAACAGTACCATCATCACCTATTTCAACCCGATTTACCGGTGGCAAGGTTATCGGCTCTCCATCGCCGATAACCGGATGACCATTACCGGTCAGCAACATCCCTTCAGGCGTAATACGCATATTACCGGCCCGCGTATAAGCTTCAGTACCATCCGGTGCTTGCACTGCGATCCAACCATCACCATCCACAGCGATATCCAAGTTATTACCGGTTGCATTAATTGAGCCTACTGTCATATCGGTACCGGAACGCTCTGTCATGGCAAATACTCGTGTCGGATAGCCTGGCCCATAAACCGGCATACTACGAAACTGTGCATAGTCTGCGCGAAACCCAGGCGTACTCACATTGGCCAAGTTATTGTTATTTGCCACTTGTGCCAGCATGGTCTGCTTGGCACCCGACATTGCGGTATAAAGTACTTTATCCATACGCTTTTTTACTGCCTTTAACGAATATTGATGACGGTTTGTGTCACTGTATCTGCGGTACTAATTACTTGCGCGTTAGCTTGGAAATTTCGTTGCGCGGTAATCATATTAACCAGTTCACCCGTGAGGTCCACATTGGAGCCTTCCAGCGCACCGGCTTGTACAACCCCTAAGCTACCGGAACCTGGTGTACCTAATAATGGTACCCCCGATGAAAAACTTTCTGCCCAAGCTGTATCACCTAATGGACGTAACCCTTGTGGGTTAGAAAAATCAGCTAAAGTAACTTGCCCTAGGGTACGAGTTTGGCCGTTGCTGTAACGTGCACGCACCACACCCACATCACTAATATCAATACCGCTTAGGCGACCTGAAGTAAAACCATTCTGTGATAGTTGATTCACATTAAATCGAGAACCAAATTGGGTAATCGGTGAATTAGAGAGTAAATTCATCGACAAGGTTAAGGGTGCTGCACCAGTACCAAAATCAAAAGGAGGATACTCGATCATCCCTGGCGGTACGGGAGTACCATTGATTGTGGCCAATTGGCCTGCACCATCAAAAGATAAAGTATCCGGCGCAAAAGGTGGTGCTTGTGCACCTTTAATATCTTGGCCGTCAATTAAGGTATAAGCATCCCAACTACCAGGCTGTGCACCTTTTACATAGTACATGGTTGCCAGATGCGAACCACCTAATGAATCATACACAGTTAATGAAGTGGAATGATTAAACGAAGAAGGAATCTCTGGGTTAAATGGTATGGTTGGTGGTGGCTCTTGGGTTGCGTCCAGATTCAATCCCACATCAATTAATGTGGTCGGCTCTGGTGTAATGTTAGATCGATCTAATTGTAACGGACCTACCGCACCAGTAATCTGACCATTTTCATCTGCACCATTAACCACTAACTGTGCACCATCTGGTTGACAATAAACCCTTCACGGTCAACCTGAAAGTTACCCGCACGCGCATAGCTACGTGTACCACCTTCATCCAACACAAAGAAACCGCGGCCATTAATAGCCAAGTCTAATTTGTTATTGGTGAAGCCGATATTACCTTGACCAAATTGTTGCGTCACCCCCGAAAGACGAACACCTGCACCAATAGACGTGCTTGCCGCCCCATCGGTTGCCGCATACACGTCGGCAAATTCGGCCCGTGACTTCTTAAACCCCGTGGTACTCGCATTCGCAACGTTGTTACCAATTACGCGTAACTCTTCACCTGCTGAGTT
This sequence comes from uncultured Thioalkalispiraceae bacterium, assembly GCA_964584455.1. Taxonomy (GTDB): domain Bacteria; phylum Pseudomonadota; class Gammaproteobacteria; order UBA6429; family Thiohalophilaceae; genus CAZPAE01. The sequence continues at coordinate 6,031 of CAZPAE010000045.1, read as the reverse complement.
AATACCACTTAACGCTGCTCTAAAAGGCATAATATATCCTCCTCTTCTATCCCCGTTAGATGATTTCCTGTACTTCAGCTAATGACGTTGAACCATGATTATTCAGATTCAATGTCACTCCCTGACCACTCTTACCTAATGAAACACTATCGACTTTGTCTATCACCAGTGTTGTAGCTGATTGTTTCTCGCCATCAACTAGCACTTCAGCTATAACCTTGTATCGCCCTGGATCAGCCATCACCGGCTTATTACCTGGAATACTTTCATCCGCAGGACGAATCACGCCATCCCACTTGAACTGTGCTGAGCCTTCAGACTGTGCACCAAGGTCAATGCTATGCAAGGTTTGACCTGCGTTATCTAAAATCTTGACTGTGACCGACTCAGTATCTGCGGGCACATCCACCGCACCGCGCAACTCACCTTGTGCGGTTAACTCCGCTGAATCGCCCGGTACTAAGACATTACGCCCTACAATGGATGAGGCTTGTAACGCCTGCGAGGATTGCAGAGCATTAGCTAAGGTATTAAATGAGTCTTTAATTTCTTTTAAGCCTTTGACTGAACTGAATTGCGCCATCTGGCTAATAAACTCACCATTCTCCATGGGCTTCATCGGATCTTGGTGCCGCATTTGTGCCATCATCAGGCGCATAAAATCTTCCTGATTCAGCCGTGGCTTTTCACTAGCAGACTTCTTATTCTGCAAGCCCAGACTTTCAAACGTCGGTAATGATTTGTCTATTCCATCCATCACACTCACCTATTGGTTATTGCCCTATAGACAACGTTCTCAACATCATTTGTTTCGCACTATTCATCACTTCTACATTGGTTTGATAGGCACGAGAAGCAGAAATCATATTGGCCATTTCCTCAACCACATTCACATTGGGTAAGAAAATAAACCCTTCCTCATCGGCTAAAGGATGGTCAGGATTATGTTCACGTCGTAAAGGCCTTGCACTTTCTACAATACCTAATACCCGTACGCCAACATTCGGGCCTTTTTCATCTACATCGGTCAACATAGCTGAAAATACTGGATGCCGTGCGCGATAGGTTTCACCTGTGCTACTACTCGCACTGTTAGCATTGGCTAAATTACTGGAAGTTGTATTTAAACGAATGCTTTGTGCATGTAAGGCTGAACCTGCAACATCAAATACATTAAATAGCGACATGCTTATTGCCCTCTTATTGCAGTACGTAAACCATTAAATTTGCCACTCACAAATCTTAATGTGGTTAAATAACGCATCGCGTTATCGGAGTAAGCAGCAAGTTCGATTTGATGCTCAACGGTATTACCATCCAGTGAAGACTGGTACGGTTGACGATAAGCAAGCTCATAACCCGCTTGGACACCATAAGGCTGCTGGTGACGTTGATTGGTTGTCGTCAGAACATGGCCTGGCGTATTCCCTGCCGCAATAGCCTGGATCGTCCCTTTGAAATCAATGTCACGCGCTTTGTAATGGGGGGTATCTACATTGGCTAAATTCGATGCCAACACCTGTGCCCGCCGCGACTGTAGATGTAACGCCGGCTGGTGAATACCGAGGTGCGAATCAAGACTGAATGGCATAGCTTGCTCCCAACAAATACTTATTTGTTAGGTTATCAGCAACAACCATGCCAGAGATAAAAGATAATGAATTACAATAACTTATGGATTAACCGGAATAAAACCAACAGGAAAAGAGGCAAACATCCGCCGAAGCGGCAAAACTTACTTCTCTTTCAGCTTATAAACCACGCCTTTGGGAAAACGAATCATTTCAAAGTCGCGTGAATAGCCTGTGGGTGACTCAGAACCACCTAATACTAAGAAACCACCTGGATTCAGGATTTGCGACATCCGAGACAAAATATCGCTTTTCATTTCAGAGGAAAAATAAATCAACACATTACGACAAAATATCATGTCGAACTTGCCGAGCAATGAATAGCTTTGTAATAAATTAATTTCGCTAAAACGGACCAGTGACTTTACTTTATCATCTAGCTGCCAACGTTCATCGCTTGCTTGTTTAAAAAACTGCTTGCGACGCTCATCGGATACGCCTCGCATCAAGCTCATTTCATCATATTCGCCACGCCGGGCAATATTTAATACGGTATTAGAAATGTCCGTCCCTACGATTTCAATCGGCGCCGTTAGCTTACCGGGTGCACTGGCCTTGGTTTCATGAATCACCATACTCATGGAATAGGGTTCTTGCCCCGTTGAACAAGCTGCTGACCAAATTCGAATCCGACTAGGTTTCTTTTCGGCAATCTCAAATAGCAGATTTTCCTTAAGCAACTCATATGGGTAGGTATCTCGAAACCAACTCGTTTCGTTAGTCGTCATTGCATCAACAACACGCTCTTTTAATTTAGTGTTGTTGTGTGTTTTTAACGAATCGATGAGATCGTTGAGCGAATCAAAAGAAAATTCTTGCGTCAGCCGGTTGAGCCTTGAGGTCACTAAATAGTGTTTATTATCGCCAAGGACGATACCACAGGAATCTTCCAGGAAGGCACGAAAATTATCATATTGTTGTTTTGATAAAAGCTGTTCCGTCACAGGTATATCTTCACTTCCGACTTGTTGCACTAAGTCCGTTTTACACTAAATATTTTATTCGTCAGCGCTGGGGGCAGCATTGCCTGCAACCAGGCCGCGTTCAATCAGAATTTCGTTTAATTCCTTGGATAATTCTTTGGAATCAAACTTAGCAACAAACCGATCTGCACCCACCTTCTTCACCATATTACTGTTAAACGTACCACTTAATGAGGTATGAAGCATAATAGGCAATGCCTTTAAGCGTTCATCCGCACGAATTTCGGTTGTTAAGGTATACCCATCCATTTCCGGCATTTCAATATCTGAAATAACAACATCATAGGTATCTGAAACAGGTTTACCATCTTCTACAGCAGCTTGTAACATCGCTAATGCCTCAGCACCATTCTTAGCTAAATCGGATTCAACACCCAGCTTGTCTAATGTCGTTTTCACTTGCTTGCGTGCAACTAATGAATCATCTGCCACTAAGATTTTCAGTGTCTTGCCTTCTTGTTGTGCAACAGCATCGCTTTCATCCAAGTTGATTTCTATACCAACCATTTCTGCTAGCACTTTCTCAACATCGATGATTTCAACCAGCTTTTCATCCACTTTAGTTACAGCTGTCATATAGTTATTTTTACCAACACCTTGTGGCGGCGGAAGAATATCTTTCCAGTTCATATTCACAATACGGTCCACACTCCCCACTAAAAAGCCTTGGGTTGAACGATTATATTCAGTCACGATCACATATTGGTCTTTAGTATCTTGAATAGGGGTATGACCAATGGCCATACTCAGGTCCATAATCGTAATCGTTCTTCCACGCATATTAGCAATGCCACGGACAATACGATGCGCTTTTGGTACCGCGGTTAAGGGAGGACACTGAATCACTTCTTGTACTTTAAAAACGTTAATGCCAAATTTTTGTCGTCCACCAAGACCAAACAATAGCAGTTCAAAGCGATTCTGTCCGACCAACTTAGTGCGTTGATCAACACCTTCCATTACGCCTGCCATAATTTGCTCCACTGTTAGTTTTGTATTGGCGTTATTATCGGCCTAAGACCTGAAATAATTAATTTCCTTTACCTGGCATAGCTCTTGCTTTTGATAGTAATAACAGTCCCTTATTTGACGAATGACAATAAGTCCTTCATTTTAGAGAGTAAATAAGTATGCCTATAAAACTTATGCATCAATGGCTTAGCGGCAAACAATGTATGTTGATAAGCATTGCTTGTGTTGTGAGTACCATAAGCTTAGCGAGTCCCCCCTGGCAATCCCATGGCAGTATTTTGCAAACCGCACAAAAGTTTCTAAATGATTATTATGATGGGCAATATGAAACCCACATTAAATTTGGTTATTTAGATAAGCGTCTCAAACTCAGTCAATGCCAACAAGGACTACAGGCTTTTTTACCGCTAAACCGAAAGCCACTTGGCGCAACCAGTATCGGTGTGCGTTGCGCATTACCAGCATGGAAAATTCATGTGCCTGTCGTGGTTAAAGCCTATACTGAAGTCATGGTCACCAAGCACCCCATCGCGCGCCACGCACAAATCCAAGCCTCTGATGTGATTAAACAACGGCGTGAGATTTCTCGTTATTACCATGGTGTCTATACCGAAACCGCGCAAGTCATTGGCATGGTGGCAAAACGGGCCATCCGGCAAGATAGAGTATTATCTGCCAACGCCTTAAAGCCCAAACGCTTAGTGAGTCGCGGCGATATGATTGTGATTCTGGCCGAATCCAATGGACTACGTATCCGCACGCAGGGTGAGGCTTTAATGGATGGCCATCAAGGGCAAATCATTCGCGTAGAGAATAAACGCAGTGGCCGTGAGGTCGCGGGGGAAGTCATTGCCCCATCCACAGTGAGGGTTAAAATGTGAGAAATATCAATGGGATGATATCTAATGGCTAAAGCTTTTATAGAAAATGCCGCTATAAGAGTTGGCTCATTGCGCCCAGGAGTGTAGATCATGCCAAATGACATCAGTGGAGTTAACTCAGGACGAAGTCAACAATCAAATGACCGTCAGGTTTCGCCGATCCGCAAAGAAAAATCGCAGCAAGGTGGCGCAAACCCTGCTTCCACCGGACCGACTGATACAGTCAGCCTAACGGACATGGCATCTCGGCTTAAAGCACTGGAGCAAAAACTCAGTGAACAGCCTGATGTGGATCAATCTCGCGTAGATCGTGTCCGAGACGCGATATCGAATGGCCAATATAACATCAATCCAGAGCGAGTTGCTGATAAAATGATGGACTTTGAAGCAGACTTTTAAGAAGTAGTACATCTTATGCATAACCCTGAACTCGTCAATACACTCATCACTAACTTGGCAGAGCTCAATCAACACCTGTCCGAGCTTTACCAACTTTTACTCAGTGAAGAAACGGCACTGGTTGAAAAACAACAAGACGATATTGAAATACTTGCTGCGAAAAAGATTGCCTTAACCAGGCTCATCGAACAAACCGATAAAGCACGACTTGCGGTTTGCGAACAACTGGGTATCAAACCCGATAGACAAAGCATTCAGATATTTACAAAGCGGTTAGACAAAGATAGCCGCATGACAATAGCCAAACACTGGCAAAAAATTACCACACTGGGACAACACTGCTCATCACAAAATCAAATCAATGGTATCCTTGTTGCCCATCACCAACGCTATACGCGTCAAGCGCTGGAAATTTTACGTGGTAGTATGACCAACCATGACATTTATTCAGAGAAAGGTGCAACGGCAACAGGGACCGATAGTAAAATACTAGGACGTGTCTGATGTCTATACCCAATATCTCTGAGCAAAATATTCGCTATAAACCCTATATGGCAGGCCTACTACGTCGCTTACAAGCGGCACGCGCACTGGTCTGTATTCAAATCGATAAAGATGCCACCTTATACAATAGTATGGTGATCGATGTACTTGCCAATGAAGAACAACTTTTTATTGATGAGTTGAACTCCAGTGTTGGTCATGAACGCATTAAAAAAGGCACCACGCTACACTTCGATGGTCGCTTAAAAGGGGTACGGGTCCAATTTAGTACCCAGGTTTTATCGGTAGAAGATAGCAACAGCATTGCCATGTATCGCTTAGCCTTCCCCAATAAACTGATTTACTTACAGCGCCGACGTCACTATAGAGCCAGTGTGAATAGCGAAGATTTAGCGATCACCATGCCGATGCCCATGAAACATAAAATCCGTGGCCAGGTCATCGACATTTCGGCTTCAGGTCTTTGCACCCGCCTAGACTATAAAGACTCTAACACCTTGGAAACCGAACAGGCTATTTTCGATGCCACCATTAGCTTACCGGGTTCCAATTACATTACCTGTGATATTGAAGTGCGCAGTGTCCGTCACTATCCAGAACACGGGTACTCACTTGTTGGTAGTGAGTTCATTGGCATCCCACCCAACCAAAAAGCACATGT
>CAZPAE010000044.1:1723-10172 GCA_964584455.1 uncultured Thioalkalispiraceae bacterium | reverse complement strand
AACTGAAGTAGTTTTGTGTTGTATGTCACAATATGTTTTATGAACTGTAACTCTAGTTACACTACAGTGGTGGGACTATCTTATTGCTAAGATATTTTTATCCAAAAATAAAAAAGACCGTCTTTTTCTTCTTGTTTTACCAGCTGGTGTTTTGTGACTCGGCAATAAGCTGGAATGTCATTGAGCATCGAGCTTTTATCTGAAATGACCAACGCGACTTTGCCGACTATGAAGTTTTTAAACTCCTGGGTTAGTCGAAGTACAGGTGCTGAGCAACATAGCGATTTAATATCAACGGTGTAGTCATGTTCCATATGCATTTTCCTATTTATGTCGATTGACGTATTTTCCAATATACGCACGAATTATAGGTAGTGATAATAATCTATTGCAAGAGTTTTTATTGAGCTTTAGTTGGGCGTAGTATGAATTGTTATATTGGTTAATAGTCGTCAATGTTCATTACTAATGAGAAAAGAAATGCTGGGTGACAAGATTTTTCGTGCAAATGCCATTTGCACAATCAGACAAGTTCTCTAATGTGGTGTTAGCAATATTGCTAAGCGCTTCATAGGTAAAGAAGCCTTGATGCCCGGTAACGAGCACGTTAGGGAATGTTAGTAATCGTTCGAATATATCGTCTTGAATGATATGGCCGGATAAGTCTCGGAAAAATAAATCCCCTTCTTGTTCATATACATCTAAGCCTAAATAACCGAGCTTGCCAGATTTTAGACCGTTAATGGTGGCGCGGGTATCAATAATAGCGCCGCGACTGGTATTAATGAGCATGACGCCTTGTTTCATTTTTGAAATAGCTGGTTCATTAATGAGATGATGGGTTTGGGGTGTTAACGGGCAGTGGATGGAGATGATATCCGCATCGGCATATAGCTTTTCTAGAGAAACATACTGTACACCTAGTTTGCTGCATTCTGTACTAGGCGTGATATCATAGGCCATTATTTGGCAGCCAAATCCGGTTAATATTTTTGCTAATACAGTGCCAATGGCTCCCGTACCAATGATACCAACGGTTTTACCGTGTAAATCAAAGCCAAGTAACCCCTGTAGTGAAAAATTACTTTCCTTAACACGGGCATAGGCACGATGAATTTTCCGGTTCAGCGATAACATCATACCAATGGTGTGTTCTGCGACAGAATAAGGTGAGTAGCGCGGAACGCGTACGACATTTATTTCTAACTCATCGGCTGCTTCAATATCAATATTATTAAAGCCAGCACAGCGCAGTGCCACGAGATGGATATTATGCTGATGTAGTATCGTCAGCATCTCACGGTCTAGCCGATCATTAACGAAAACGCATACGGCATCTAACCCTTTACATAAGGTGGCGGTATTGGTTGTTAGGGCCACTTCATGGAATACGATATCGTAGCCAAACTGTTGATTAGCTTGGCTAAAAAAGTCTATATCGTAGGGTTGAGCGCTAAATAGACCGAGACGCATGTGCCTTTCCCGTTAGCAATATGTTTCTATTATAAATGTATTGGCAGATAGGCCCTTGAGCTGGATCAATTGCAAAGAAAAACCGGGTTAACACTTAGGTTAACCCGGCTAAAAACGGAGTTTAATGGTTGCTTAGAATAAGCCTGGTATGGTGATGAGTTGAGTTTCACCGTTGGAGTCATCGACGCCATCGTTATCATTCACAATCATAGCATCGCCATTCGCTTTCACGGCTAAGCCCTCTACCTTTTCAGATACCGCCCCGGCAGGTGCTTGTAGATCTGACATCAGGTCCCGTACCAGCGTTTTGTTGATAACTGGGAAGCTAGGCTCGCCAGTTGCAGGATCTGCTTGGGCACTCATGCCATCGAGTGAAAAACGGTAAATACGTTTGATGCGGGCATCATCACCACCTTGGTTATCACGTTCAATCACAGCAAAATGATTGTCGCCTAAATAGCTTAAGTCAGATAAGCCTACCCAGCCGCCATTGGGTGAAGTTGGTGTTTCAATTGGATAATAGAAGAAACCCCATTCGCCAGTAGCGGTGTTGTATTGGCCGATACGCACATGATCATCAGGGTCACCTTCCCACTCACGCTGAAATGCAACATAAACGGTTTCATTATCTCCACTACCGACGGTTGTGACACCTTCATAACCGAAACGAATTTGACGTGCATTCACCGATTCAGGCAAGGTGACAACTTGCTCAATAACACCTTTCTTCGAAACACGTAATAATAGGTTAAGTGATTCAAATGGGCGTGATGAACTACCTACGGTACCTGCGCCTTCGGAGACTAACCAAAAGCCACTATCTTGACGAGTCGCGATACCTTCTAAGTCTAAGTTGACTGTCGCATCATCATTCACCAGGTTAGGATCAATGGCCGCTAGTTGGCCCAGGCTATCATTTAACACGATTTCGCGATGGATGAATGCAGGTTGTTTATCCGTATTCATAACAAAGATGCGGCTCTTTTCATAAAAACTATCGTGAACGGTATAGCTAATATGTTGCTTACGTGGATCAACCGCTAAACCGGATAAAGCAGCCCAAGGGATGGGAACGCCTTTTTCACGGTTACCGGAAATAATCGTAGGGTAAGTATTGTTTCCGGTTCTTTCGTATATAGATAGTGAGGAGCGGAACTTATCGCCACGGTCATCTTTTTCACTGGCAACAACAAATAAGTTACGTTCTGGTATGGCTAGTAAACCTTCTGGGCCAACACCGGCTGGAAGGATTTGAACTAGACGAGGTGAGCGTGACAAGCCGCGTAGTTGATAAACAAAAACAATATTGGCGCGTTCTGAACCGACGAATAAGTAATGTTCATCACCGTAGTGGGCTGATTCAACATTTTCTGGCTCATTACCTTTGTTTTCAGAGCGATCTTCTGGGTAATGGCCAGCACGAATGGCAAGGTGCTCAAGCGTATTACCTGATTGGTAAGTGATATTGCCGTGCCAGTCATAGAAGGTAAAGCCACGACTACCACCAAACAGATCGCCTTCATCGGCGGTGGCCATTTCATAAGGTGAAAGCCAGGTAATACCATCGGGTTCCCGCGGTATATCGGTTAAACTATCAACCGGCTCAATTAAATCATTTTCGTTAATATCGATTTTAGTTAAATCAACGGTACCAGCGTTAAAATCATTAATCACGTCGCCAGTAGGTAAATGTACCAAGATGATGTGATTATTTTCTTGTAGTGTCACACTAGCAATATTGAATTGGTTGATATCAACATATTCAGGTTCGGGATCTTCAGGGAATAAGTCAGCGATACCGGTGAAGTTGACATTACGCAAATTCCAATCGGTCGGTTCACCGACTAAGTCGACAATCACAAGAAAACCGGCTGGGGCTTGAGGTGGTTCACCATCGCCTAAGTCTTCATCACGCTCATTTTCAATGACGACAGCTGCGTAGCGTTTATCAGGAGAAACAGCAACCGAATCAGGTTGTCCGTTTAATTCGTAAGAAGCCACAATCGTTTGAGTGGTGATATCTAGCACAAGAAGTTCGCCGCTTGGGGCAATAAAGCTAGGTGAAGTATTAACACCAACCAGCGCATAGTTACCGGCAATAGCAACAGAGGTGGGTTCACCTCCGACGTCTACGAGGCCAGCAGGTTGTGGTTGAGCAGGGTTTGTAATATCCACAAAACCAATCGACTCAAGCTCGCCATCGGTATAGATTAGGGTTTGGCCGTCTTCACTGGCTGCAACAATTTCCGCTACGGTTTCTTCATCAATATCGCTGTTTTTATAGACAGGGAAGGTAGCAATACGCTCAAATTGTTTGGCGCTGGTGGGTTTATAGGCATGATCACTTTTTCCTGCCAGTGCAGGTGTTGTGATGAGGTTTGTTGCCGCAAGCGATAGCGTTATTGCGCAAGCTATCGAGGTTAGACGAAAAGCCATGTTATATCTCCTGTACAATGAAAGTGGTTTTTATGAGGCAGATGGAGAGACTAAGCGACGAATATGTCAATTTTGTGGCAAAGTCGGTGTTAATCTGAGCAGAGCTAGGGTGAGATGGGTATTGAGCTATCGCAGTTAATTTTAGTGGTCGTCATTATTTGTGCGGCAGGGTTTATTCAAGGCTTTACTGGGTTTGGTAGTGGTTTGTTGGCCTTGCCATTATTGTCGTTTATTCTGGATATCAAGTTGGTTGTACCATTAATGTCACTGGTTGCGGTGATCATTGGTGCGGTTCTTTTTTATTACAATCATACTCGACTCAATTACCGGCTAATCGGTGTGTTAGTGTTGTGGGCGCTCATAGGTGTCCCAATAGGTACCTTTTTGTTAACCACATTGCCGACAAAACCGATTGAGTTAATGCTAGCGATATTATTAATGATTTTTGCTGCCTACTCTTTTGCTGGGCGCCCATTACATTTTTTAAATGGTAAGTTGTTTGGTTACCTCGGTGGTTTTTTATCAGGTTTACTAGGCTCAGCTGCCGGTGTCGGCGGACCGCCAATCATTCTTTATGCCAGTGCACAAAGTTGGTCTGCCCAGGAGCAGAAAAATTTGATCGCGGCATTTTTATTTGTGACAGCCATTATTATTGCTTGTGCATTTGCGCTATCCGGATTATTAACTGAAACGGTGCGACAATATTTTGCAATATCATTTATTCCTTTAGTGATCGCAACCTTAGTGGGTATTAAGCTATTTGATATGATTCATTTAAAGCATCAGCGCCAAGTAATGAGTAGCGCAATATTTCTATTGGGCGTGTTAATGTTAATACAAGTTACTGTTTAGTGGTCTAAATGATTAGCGGAAGGTTGCCGTTGCTTTGAATTGGGCAAATACGGCTTTGCCTGGAGACAGACTCAGTTCTGCCACTGAACGTAAGCTGAGCAATGCCAGTAAAACGCTGTCATTACTTAGACGACATGTGATTAATTGTTTGCCTTGATTTGGGGCATGCAGATGTTCTACCACGACCGGTAGAATATTTAAAATACTACTATCTTGTGCTGGGGTTAAGCTAAGACTTACATCTTTAGCATGAATCAACAATCGGATAGATTGGTGTTGTTCGAGTAATGGACCAGAAACAAAAATGGTTTGTCCATCACAGTCGATGGTTGATATAGCATGTTGTTGATCGAGTTCGGTTACCCTGCCTTTGATAATAAAGCTAGCGCCCTCATGTTGGGTGAGTAGTGGTTGGCTAACACACAGATTCGCTAAATTGCCATGATCGATAATGCGGCCCTCATCCATTATTAATAGATAATCACCCAATTGCAGAATTTCTTGCAAGTCATGACTGACATAAATCATTGGCAAGTTGAATTTTTGTTGCGTTATTTGTAAATAGCCTAATAGTTCTTGTTTTGCTGTGCTGTCTAACGCACTGACTGGTTCATCCAACAAGAGTAGTTGGGGTTGGCGTAATAAAGCACGTGCTAATGCTACCCGTTGTTGTTGCCCACCTGATAATTGATGCGGATAGTGCTGTAATAATGTTTCCAGAGCAAAAGTAGCAACGATTTCTTCATAGGTTATTGTCGTTTCGATACTTGAAGCGCGCTGTAATCCATACACTAAATTTTGCTGGGTAGTCATGTGAGGGAACAGTCGCCCATCTTGGAATACGTAGCCGATACGTCTTTTAGCGCAGGGTAAATGATAGGTTTTTTCACTATCATCAAATAATAAATTATCTAGCTTACAGTAAGCGTGGTGCGCTGTGCTAAGTCCCGCAATACAATTGAGTAAAGTAGATTTGCCAGAACCAGATTGGCCAAACAAGATCGATATACCCTGATGAGGAATATCAGCCTGACTATCCAAGCTGAATTGACGCAGTGTTTTTTTGTAATGAAAACTAATACTCACAGGCGAATATTCAAGCGACGGTTAATGGTATAGGTAATCAGCAATACAATAAAGGAAAATACAAGCAGCCCTGCTGAGTAGATATGGGCGGTGGTATATTCTAAGTTTTCCACTTGGTCGTAAATCACCGTGGATAATACTTGGGTCACACCGGGTATGTTACCCCCTATCATTAGCACTACTCCAAATTCACCAATGGTATGGGCAAAACCGAGGGTGATGGCAATGATAAAACCTCGATAAGACAATGGAACAATAATACTAAAGAAAATATCTAGTGGTCGTGCACCTAAAGTTGCTGCGGCGTGTTGTAAAGGTTTACCAATGGCTTCAAAGTTAGCTTGTAAAGGTTGCACCACAAAGGGCAGTGAATAAATTACCGATCCGATCACCAAGCCAGAAAAACTAAAGGTTAAGCTATTATCACTGACCTGGGACCAGAGTTGTCCCACAAACCCCTGGGGGCTTAATACAATCAACAAGTAAAAGCCGAGTACGGTGGGAGGAAGTACCAATGGTAATGCGACAATGGCTTCGATGGGAGTTTTATACCGTGTTCGAGTATTCGCTAGCCACCAAGCTAGGGGCGTCCCGACAAACAATAAGACCAGAGTGGTAAGCCCCGCTAGTTGTAATGTGGTAACAATAGGCGCTAGCGGAATATCGGGTAACATCGTATCAGTATTACCCGATAATCAGCGCTGTTTAGTGATCGTTTTCGGCATGGCCATGGGCATCAATAATTGTTTTTGTCATTAACCGATCTGTGTAGGCCATGGCGATTGCCGAGAGTAAGAATGTCAGGTGAATATAGACCTGCCATTTCACTGCTTCTTCAGACATATTTTCCACATTAATGAATGTTTTTAGCAGGTGAATAGATGAAATCCCGATTAGTGCCATTGCCAGTTTGATCTTCATCGTTGCGGCATTAACATGGGATAACCACTGGGGTTGATCGGGGTGTTCTTTGATATTGAGCCGAGAAACAAAGGTTTCGTAGCCGCCAATAATGACCATAATTAACAGGTTTGCAATCATCACTACATCAATGAGCGCCAAAACACTGAGCATAATTTTGGCTTCAGTGGCGCCACTAGCACTGTGAATGAGGTGCCACAGTTCAACCATGAAGTGGTAAACGTAGACCCCTTGCGCGGCTATCAGGCCGATATAAAGTGGTGCTTGCAGCCAACGACTCCAAAAAATGAGCTGGGCCATAAAGGAGAGTGACGCATTTCGAACAGGGCTGTTATCGTTTGGCACGGTAAACCTCTTGTGTAACAAATTCCAAATTAACGGCCGATACAATACACTAAATGGGACTATTTTTGCTAGGTGGTTAAGCGACCAAATTATACCAGTCTTTCCCACATAATCGCTTCAAAATACACTCTAGATAGTTGTTTGCATTGAAATTAGGTGTTAGGCAGTAACACGAGGTACTTTGGGGATAGTATGTTATTGCTTTCTCGTATTACTGTGTAGGTTTAGTACTGATGAGGTGAGCTCAATGGAATACTGCTAGTTTTTGACCGCCATCGAAATAGTGTAGTTTTTGCCTTGTTTCAGCTTTTTGTAGTTACCAAAGATGTCATTGAAGGTCCGTTTAATGTAATCGCGTAAACCATTGATAGTGACAACATAGATTTTTCCATCTTGACTCATTTTCTCATAGGCATCGAAGAAAAAAATGCTCATCAATTCATTACCTACTTTAGCCGGTATATTAGATGCCACGATGTCAAATTGATTAGCGGTGACTTGGGCTAATCCGTTGCTTAGTTTGATGTCGACATTGTTGATGTTGTTGTGTTGTGCATTTTTTTTAGCATAATCAATAGCAACAAAGTCCTTATCCACTAGCGTGGTCTGGCCATCTGGTGCTAACTTTGCGAGGGTAAGTCCAATAGCACCATAGCCGCAACCCAGATCAAGACAGTTTGCATCAGCAGTGACTTCGATGTATTTAAGCAGTAGTTTGGTGCCTTCATCCACTTCCCGTGGTGAGAACAACCCCCATGTGGTGTGAAAAACAAAAGCATGGCCACATAGGGTGTCGCTAAAAACGATGTCTTTACGTAATTTTTCTAGAGCGCTCTTTTCCATAAACACTTTTTACCATTAAAACGACTATTTATAAACCGTTGACAGTACTTTATGCAGTACAGATAGTCATAGAAAAGCGTATTATAGGATGTTCTCTTTGTGTATAGGATTGGATTTAGTTATCGACACAACCAAACTGAGATAGGCATGGGGCCATGTGGTCAACTAGAGTTTGCTTTGGTGAACCACCGACTCGAATTCTTGCGACATCTTACTCAGTTCGTTACTGCTGGTTTTGCTTTCTTGCGCTACTTGGGCGGTTTGTTCGGCGACTTGGCTAATTTGGTTGATATTACGGTTAATTTCCTCTGCCACGCTGCTTTGTTCTTCTGCCGCTGTGGCGATTTGATGGTTCATACGCGCGATAATATCGACGGCGGCTTTAATATTGTTTAAGGCTTTATCTGCTTGTGATGTTTGTTCAACACTTTGGCGTGCTTGTTCACGACCTTGTTCCATTTGTTGTGCGGCAGATTGTGCGCCTTGTTGTAGC
>CAZPAE010000044.1:0-1713 GCA_964584455.1 uncultured Thioalkalispiraceae bacterium | reverse complement strand
TGTTTGGTTGTGTTGTGTCGATTCTTGAGTACGCATAGCCAAGTGGCGAACTTCATCGGCAACGACGGCAAAACCACGCCCTTGTTCCCCAGCGCGAGCTGCTTCGATGGCAGCGTTTAGGGCAAGTAGATTAGTTTGTTCGGCAATACCACGGATCACATCAAGCACGGTACCGATTTCAAGACTGTCTTGTTCTAAGCGTTGGATACCATCGGCCGAGGTCTCAATTTCATCGGCAAGTTTGTTAATGGCATCAATCGTTTGTAATACGACTTCGGCACCGGTTTGGGTTTGTTGCTCTGCATCACCTGCTGCTTTAGCTGCTTCATCGGTATTCTTTGCTACTTCCTGTACGGTTGCGGCCATTTCGGTAATGGCGGTTGCCAGTTGTTCAGTATCCATTTGTTGTTTGTTCACCCCTTCGCTAGTGCGATGGCTACTATGCTGAATGCCTGCGGCAAGCTTATCTAAGTGTGCGATGGAGTCTTCAACCCGACCACTGATGGTTCTGATTTTGGCGTGTTGCGCACACATGGCTAATAGGATTTCACCATACTCATCGTCTGAGCCACCGTAAATTGAGCGCATAATCGGGTTATCGTAAACAGAACGTGCGATGTTTGCGATTTTACGTACCGGAGTGGTGAGCCAATGGGAAAGGGCAAAAGCGAGTCCGCCTCCACCTAATAATCCCACTACGCTAGCAATAAATGGGTTGTCGATCAAACTCATTGATAATGTACTAAAACCGAGAACAGCCAACATGGCTGCCAGGGTTTTGTATTTAACGCCTAATGAGAAAGGCAGGCGGGTTAATCGTTTGCCTGCGAGAATTTTGGCATAAAGTTGGTTGGCACGTTCGACGTATTCTTCTTTTGGGGTAATGCGTACTGATTGATAACCGGTGATTTCACCATTTTCATATACGGGGGCAACGTAAGCATTGACCCAGTAATAATCGCCATTCTTACAACGGTTTTTGACAATCCCCATCCAAGGTTTACCTTGTTTAAGGTAGTCCCATAAGTTCTCAAAAGCTGCGGGTGGCATATCGGGGTGACGCACTATGTTGTGGTTCTTATTCAAGAGTTCGTCGCAGTTGAACCCCGAGATTTCAATAAATTCATCATTAGCGTAAGTGATGGCCCCTTTTTTGTTAGTAAGGGAAATAATACGCATATCGTCCGAAAAAGTTTTACGAACGTCAGTAACGGGGTGATTGATTTTCATCTTGTGCTCCGATTAAAACAGGCTTTCTTAACTACATCGAGGGACACAATAAGTGTGTGCTGAAAAAATAGAATAAAAACTACTTCATTAGGGGCATAACTTACTCGTTAATGTCCTACGTTTTATCGGTTTTTATGTTTAGTTCTTTATAGCCAGATTAAACAGTTTGGCAGAGATTTTTTGTTTTTTTTAAAAACAATTAGGTTTGCGGAAAAGATAGGGAATGTTGACTGGAACAGTAAGATATTTTGCGCGATTAGTTATCGTCACGTGTTTCATCTTCCCCTTGCCAGCCGCTTGCTTTGGCTTTTGCGATCGCCTCATCATGGATTCGACCATGACGCTCACGTAGCTCATCGGGTAGCAGACTCACTAAACAACCGTACTTGTCCCATTCGGTATTAACCTGCTGATGTAGTGCTTCAATGCGACTAAGCTCCCAGTTTTCACAGGTTTCTGTTTCAGGTAGTAACTCAAAAACCC
>CAZPAE010000043.1:0-10179 GCA_964584455.1 uncultured Thioalkalispiraceae bacterium | reverse complement strand
GTTATTGCAAATTTATCCACTTTTATCATAATAGCCGTGGCAGTGCTATCGTTAGCCGGTTTCGAAGTGCGGGAGCGGCATATCTTATGGCATCAGGAAGATGAGCGCGCGAAGAAAGAGCTATTAGATATTATGAGTTCTCACTCTAGCTCTGAAAAGATACCGGAATGGATTTTTTCTATTAAACAGCATAAAGGGGGAACAAAGCTTGTATTTAATAGGACTATGGAAAATCGCTTAGAGTATGAAAAATTATTTTTTGATATGTTGGTAAGACATAAAAGTGCTAAAACGCCGGCAATTCAAACAATAGTCAAAGCAGGCGACCACCCAAAGATGTATGAGTATACGGGGCTTAAGGTCGGTGATACGCTAGCGGCCAAAATTGATTGGGATAAGGCAACGCTAGGTTGGCACAAGTGTGATTTAAGCGTCCCCATTATGATTAATGATGAGCGCGCATTTGTTGATACGATGAATGATAAAAGGTTAAAAGAAAATAGATATCGTTATATTGGTAAAACTCGTGCATGGTATATAGTGCATAGTGAAGAGTTTGAGAAACGGTATATGACAATTCTCAATGAGTTGAAGTTTCTAAATAAGCCTCCAAAATCTATGCTTACTGAAGCCCATTATAACGGGATGAATGCGCTGGTATTTGATTTTCCTGATGATGAAGAGTTTTCTGCATTTACAAAACATTGTCTTAATAAGAAGAAGCATAAGATTAAGTTCTTATTAAGCATTGATGAACCCTACGTAACGAGAGGGGTATATCCTTTTTTAAGTCAGCACTTAGAGAAATGGGAACGAGTAGAAGAAACCGTTTTTGTCGGGACCGATCAGATGTTTGGGCGATTTCCATATAGACTAAGAGAATTTCTTCGCTAACATCAAAGAGCAGTCCATGTCATTGCGAGCGAAGCGACGCAATCTCCCTGGGATGGCAGCGTAGGAAAAGGGAAGCGGTTAATTACGGAGATTGCCGCGTCAAAATAGATAACTGTCGTTATCCATTTTTCCTCGCAATGACGTGGTGTGTTCCTGTCATTGCGAACTGGCGTAGCCAGTGAAGCAATCTCCTAGAGATAGCAGAGGATGAATAAGACCGTCGATAGCGTTTATCGCTTCGGACAAACCCCATCAATAAAAATCGATTCCACTTCTTCGCCCACGGTTTGCTCGGGGATACCGTAGAAGTGGAAGATGATTTGTTCGATGTTGCTGTTGGGCTCAATGTTAACTGGGTGTTGAAATACTTGCCAATGGCCACCGGGGATGGCGAAGCGTGTGGGTGTTTCGGTTTGAGTGAGTGTGCTTTTTTGTTCGTCGGCTTGGCGATAGCGGATTTCCGGGACCACTTGTATGGGGATGGATTTGGTGGCAATACGAAATTCAATGCCACTGATTTGTTGCCATGCGCGTTGTTGTAATGAGGGTGATTGTAAAGTAAAGGTCCAGTATTGTTGTTCAGAGTTTTGGCTGCTGGTTTTAGGGAAGCATTCACTGGAAACTGGCACAAATAAGCTACCTTGTTGTGCGCGATGGCTTAAGGGTAGGGGCCAGTCATTATAAATAAAAAATAAGCCTGGGCAGGTTTCGGGCCCGATAGGTTGATCACCGGCTTCTACATATACTTGGCTAGCTTGCCAGTTTTGTAAGCCATCTTCTTCTTTATTAAAGTTAAAGCAGGTATCTGGCAAAGCAGCGTGCACTTTAAAGTCATGATGAATGGTTTTCTCAGCGCTACCCATGGGGATACCCCATAAGTCATGCTCATAGGGAATGTCGAGCACTAAGCGGTAGTCACCGGGGGCTAAGGCATCAATATGAATGGCATAGCCATGTTGTCCATTGGGTGTGGCTTTGATTTCAACCGGATAGGTTTGTGATAAGTCGTATTTGTTAAATACCCGAGCAGGGAGGGTTGGGTTTTCTGGTTGCTCGACCCATTGAATATCTAGAGAGAGTTGTAATGCTTGTTCAGCCAGGTATTCGTTGGTGTTTTCCAACTTTACTGAAGGTTCGCCGTTGAATAGCGTTAGTCCTAGTGCTAATAGCAGCGATGTGTTCACTCTGCATCCTTTTTTATATCTTGTTTTGCTTTATCATTACGACGCGTAAAGAATGATTTTGTTTCTTTGCTGTAATGAACAAATTTATGTTTGAATCGTTTGAGTAGGATCCGGGCCCAGACAAATTCCGTTGCGAGTATGGCTAATCCTGCAGGTATGACGATAATAGCAGGACCTGGGGTAAAGATCATGATGATGCCAATAATTATTACGCTGATCCCGATTACTAAGATGACTATACGTTTCATCCCGGCGTAGGTTAGTTCATATAGTTTACTGGCGTTATGTGTTAAGGGCGAGGTGGCCAGTAGGTCACGCCGGTCGGAGGTTAACAGCGATGCTGCAATAGCAGTGATAAGAATACCGCTAATCACATACAGTGATACCAGCGTATCAATATGATACGTATTAGTTAATAACATTTTGCTACCAATGAATAGCAAAATAAAAATTAGGCCTAGTCTTAGATAACGTAAATGCTCAATGGCGGTCGCCAGTACTAGATATAAGGCGCGTAAGCCGAGTAATGCAAAAATATTCGAACTTAATACGATAAATGGGTCGCGTGATATCGCAATAACGGCAGGAATCGAGTCCACCGCAAACATTAAGTCAGCCGTCTCAATCAGTAACATGGCGACAAACAACGGGGTAAAAAAACGTCGCCCGTCGATGCGCACCATAAACTTACCATTATGCATTTTCTCAGTAACAGGCAGGTGGCGCATCAGCCAATTGACAAAGGCATTGTCATGGGCCGTGTACGGCTTATGTTGATTAGCCAGTAATTTGACAGCACTGAAAATCAGCAATGCACCAAACAGATAAATAATCCAATCAACCTGATTGAGTAAGGTGATGCCTAATAGAATAATCAGAGTGCGCATGATAATCGCACCAATAATGCCCCACAATAATACCCGGTGTTGTAAGTGGGTGGGGATCTGCATGGATTGGAAGATCAATGCGATAACAAATAAGTTGTCCAAACTTAAGGACTTTTCCACGATGTAGGCGGTTAGGTATTGTAGTAGGGCTTGTTTGCCATCGAGCTGTTGTGGGTTGAATTGCTCACCGAATGCGGCGTGTTCATAAGCAAAGTAGACGACCATGCTAAACCCGAGCCCTAGGGTGATCCAAAATGCAGATTGGGCCAGCGCCTCGTAAAATGAGATATGACTGACTTTTCGGTGCAGAATCCCCAGATCAATTGCTAATAGACTGATCACACTAATAATTAAGATTAACCACAGGTACATATTATGATTCTCGATGAGGTTGGGCGAATTGTAATCGAGTTTTGCAGTTTAAGCGATGCGTAGCTATCTGTTGGCGTAGCTCTCAGTTAGAATGCGGTTATGGCAAAAACAAAAACCGTATATTGTTGTGCGCAGTGTGGTGCACAGGTCAGTAAGTGGGCAGGGCAGTGCCCTGAATGTGGTGCATGGAATAGTTTAACGGAAACTACCGCCGTGGTGCCGTCGAATCATCGTGCCAGTCAGGCCAGTTATGCCGGTACCCATACGGAGCAAATCCATTCCCTACCGGATATTACCCCTGATGATGTACAACGGATTGAAACTGGTGTCAGTGAGTTTGATCGGGTTTTAGGCGGCGGTTTAGTGCCCGGTTCGGTGACCTTAATTGGTGGTGATCCGGGAATTGGTAAGTCCACCTTACTTTTGCAAGCGGTGGTGCACTTAAGCCAACAGTACAATACTTTGTATGTGACCGGTGAGGAATCCTTACAGCAGGTGAGTTTACGGGCCCATCGCTTAGGTTTGTCTGATGCCAAGGTCTCGTTACTGTCTTCCACCCAAGTAGAAAGTATTTTGCACCATGCCCAGTCGAACCAACCGAAAATCATGGTGATTGATTCGATTCAAACTATGTTTACTGACAAGCTTCAGTCTGCCCCCGGTGCGGTGGCGCAAGTGCGTGAGTCAGCAGCACAGTTAGTGCGTTATGCCAAGCAAACTCAAACCGCGTTGTTTTTAGTAGGGCATGTGACCAAAGAAGGCATGTTAGCGGGACCACGGGTGTTGGAACACATGGTGGATACCGTATTGTATTTTGAAGGCGATAGTGGTCAGCGATATCGGTTAGTGCGCGCAGTCAAAAACCGGTTTGGTGCGGTAAACGAGTTAGGTGTGTTTGCCATGACCGACAAAGGCTTACGTGAAGTGGCGAACCCGTCAGCGATTTTTTTATCCCGCCATGAACAAGCGGTACCCGGCAGTGTGATCATGGTGACCTTAGAAGGCAGTCGACCTTTATTAGTGGAAGTCCAAGCTTTAGTGGACGAGAGTCAATTGGCGAATCCGCGTCGTGTTACGGTGGGGTTTGAGCATAATCGTTTGGCCATGTTGTTGGCGGTATTACATCGCCATGGTGGCATTATGACCGGCGATCAAGATGTGTTTGCTAATGTAGTGGGTGGGGTTCGGGTTACCGAAACCGGGGCAGATTTAGCGGTGTTATTGGCCGTGATGTCGAGCATGCGTAATAAAACCTTACCGCGCGATATGATTGTGTTTGGTGAAGTGGGTTTAGCCGGTGAGATCCGACCAGTGCCTAATGGTCAGGACCGGATTCGTGAAGCACATAAGCATGGTTATAAGCGCGCGTTAGTACCGGCAGCGAATACGCCAAAACAAGTTTTAGAAGGGATGGAGATTATTCCTGTACAGCGTATAGCTGAAGCGCTTAATTATAGTTAGCTTTAATCATTTCAATGATCTCCCGTTCTAATAAGCGGGGATCACCTAAATTTAGCTCTAAGGTACGACGTAAATGGGACATACTGTTTAAGTCGATATATTTGCATTCAAAACCGATGTAATCATCATGGATGTGAGCCACACTGGCTTCCATACCGATGGTGATGGTTGAGGCGTTGAGCATTAACTGCAAGCGAAACTTATCACCCCGTTCTAGCTGAATATCTTCTGGGCGTTTAATTAAAGCGCCTTTTAAACTTAAATCAATAACATTGCCAGACCAATGTTTGTTACCGTCTAAGTTTGTTAGTTGATATTCAGTATCAAACGGAATGCGGCTAAAGTGACGACGCTGAGGGGTGCTATCAGTCATTTGTTACCCTCCGTGAAGGATTATTCCATATAAAATTGCATTTTAATGTTACCGATAGTGATGGTGTCACCATCGCTTAACTGAATACTCCGCTCACCGATGGATTCATCGCCTACATTCGGTGGATGTTTGCCTTCAAGATGCGAGATAAAGTAACCGCCATTGCGTCGCGTAATCACCGCTGTGGCCACACCAGGTTTACCTAAATTAGTAATAGACCGATTTAGCGATAAGGTCTTACCGAGGTTTTGGCCATTGAGGATTTGTAACCAACCATGTTGGTTTTGTGGCGACTCATTTTCTTGTTGGGCTTGTTGTTCTTTGGCTTTTATTTCTTCAATCACAGGATGAATGTCGATGCTGGTTGAGGATTCGTTGGCGTCTAAATGACTGACTTCTTCATAGGTGTAGACAAGCGTGTGCTTTCCCACGCGGATAATGTCTCCACTATTGAGCTTTTGTTCTTGAACGCGTTCTTGATTAACAAAGGTGCCGGACTCGGTGTTTAAATCGAACACGATGGAGTCTGCGCCATGGGTTTCAATCCGGGCGTGCTTGGGTTCCACTGCCAGGCTGTCGATGTGGACGGTACAGGACTCGTCACTGCCGATCTCCATGGGGCCCTGCTGCAATGGATATACGCGTAATACTTTGCTTTTGAATGACAGCGTCAATCTCGACACTGTGAGTCTCCAAATTATAAAAAGTCTATATTTATCTGAGGATTATAGACCTTATTTGAAACAGTTGTACAACTGCTTGGGCCTGTTTTGGTCATTAATTGTTAGCTGACTCACTATTTTTTTTCCATTGCGGATCAATCCGTACCGTTTTGACACTACTGTGGCTGGTTTGCACAATTTCGATAGGATAGTCAGCAATCAATAAACTGGTGGCGGGATCAGGAATGTGTTCGAGATATTCGATAATCAGACCGTTAATGGTTTTCGGGCCATCGGTGGGTAAATCCCAACCCATTAAACGATTAAGATCGCGTACGCTCGTACTGCCATCGATCAAATAACAACCATCGTCTTGTTGATGGATATGCTTATGCTTAGCAGAAGGATCGGTGGTGAATTCACCGACAATTTCTTCTAGTAAATCTTCTAGTGTGATCAGACCAAGAATGTCGCCATACTCATCCACAATTAAACCAATACGCCGTTTTTCCCGTTGAAAGTTAAGCAACTGTACATTCAGTGGGGTTCCTTCGGGGACGAAGTAGGCTTTGCGAATAATACTCAGCAAGGTTTCTTTATTGGCCGTGTCCGGTTTATCGAATAACTTGATCGCCTTACGTAAATGCAAAAAGCCAATGATATGGTTCACATCACCTTGGTAGACAGGCAGTTTGGTATGTTGGCTTTCGCGAATTTGTTTAATAATCTGTTCCCAGTCATCATCCATGTTAATGCCCACGATGTCGTTACGTGGGATCATAATGTCTTCAACGGTCACTTTTTCGAGATCGAGAATGTTCAGTAACATCTCTTGGTGGCGCTGTGGAATCACGGTACCGGCTTCATTCACCACAATGCGTAGCTCTTCAGTGGATAAGTCATATTGCGAGACTTGTTTAGCGCTTAAACCGATGACTCGAAATACACCGCTAGCGGCTAAGTTGGTCAGCCAGACCAGTGGGTAAAGCACTTTGAGCAACGGCTCTAAAATGAAAGATGCCGGTAGTGCAAAGCGTTCTGGGTTTAGAGCGGCGATGGTCTTGGGGGTGACTTCAGAGAAAATTAAAATAATGATGGTTAACACAAACGAGGCGATCATTACGCCGGTTTCACCATAGAAGTGAAAGCCGATTAAGCTGGCAATGGAGGCAGCTAAAATGTTGACGAAATTATTGCCAAGTAAGATGACACCAATGAGTTTTTCCGGCCGCGTCAATAAACGTAATGCCGCCTTAGCGCCTTTATTTTGTTTATCAGCCAGGTGTCGTAGTCGGTAACGGTTGAGGCTCATTAAGCCGGTTTCAGAGCCTGAGAAAAACCCTGAGGTGATAATGAGAAAAACCAGAATACCGATGAGAATACTAAACGGAATGTCTTGCAAAAAATGGGGTTCCTATATTGAAGTAACAATGGCATTACTAACCAGCTTGGTGGGTAGCGTCAAGTGCTAATTGCTGATTACCTTAATATTTATACGCGATGTAATACAACCTCAAGTACAAACTTACTACCGAAATAGGCAAGTAGTAAGAAGGCAAATCCAATTAAGGTCCAACGGGTGGCGGTTCGTCCACGCCAACCATAGCGCCAACGTCCCCACAATAAAACAGCGAATAAAATCCATGCACCAAACGACAGCACGGTTTTATGCTGGCTGATTAAATCGTCGATATAGAATACGCCGGTGGCCAATGAAATGCATAACACAACAAAGCCAAAGCTAATCATGCGAAACAGCAAACGTTCCATGGTTTCCAGTGGTGGTAAAGCACGCACCACGCCGCCCGGATGTTTGTTATGCAGTTGGCTGTCTTGTATATAAAGTAACATTGCTTGTAGTGCGGCGATACTGAGTAAGCTATATGCAATGATGGAAGTGATAATGTGTATTTCCAGACCCAATGAAAGGGGTTGTGACAGGCTATGCTGACTATCATGGGTAATGCGCAATAATACGGCTAATGCAGCAATGGGTAAGATACCAATAGCGAGATTTTCTACCGGGTCGCGCCAGGCAAAAACCAGCATCAGAGCGGTAATGACCCAGGCGATCAGAGAAAAGATGGTGAGAAAACTGATGTCCATGATATCCGGGGCGAACAGTCGCAGATAAAGCAGATAAGCGTGGATAAGCACGGCCATGAAACCGACCAGCAGTAGGGTATTTCGGTTTGGGCCACGACCACCACTGACCAGACGGAAAATAAATAGTCCAGTTAGTGACAAAAACAACACAATAACAATAATGGATAAGATAGTCTCACTCATAGGTTCCTATTGTGGCTTAACTGGCCAGGATTAAAAAGTGGGTAAGGCATTGAGTAGCCCATCATTTTTTCGAAAAAAGAGTCAAGCACGAGGCTTAAAACGACCGATATTTGGCCGATGAGAAGAGTAACTGGGTAAAATAGTGAGACATGTTCATGGAAATGGGTATTAATAGGTCAATAACTTGTTCATGGGGCCGCATTCTGTTTTACTCTTTATATTTAGCGCTATCCTGTTAAAGACAACGATAACAAAGAAATAGGCAAAGCAATGGAAATACGGGTACTTGGATGTAGTGGTGGCGTCGGTGTCGACCTACGAACGACAACCCTGTTAATCGATAAAGATATCCTCATTGATGCGGGTACCGGTGTGGGCGATTTGAGTTTGACTGAGATGGCCCAAATTCGACATATTTTCCTAACCCATTCCCACTTAGATCATATTGCCTTTATCCCTTTGCTCGTTGATACCCTATTCGATCAATTATCCGAACCCATCACCATTCATGCTCAAGCGGAAACCTTAGCCGCGTTAAAGCAACATATTTTCAACAATGTGATTTGGCCGGATTTTGCTAAGTTGCCCTCGGCTAAAAATCCGGTGATGCGTTACGAAGAAATGAAACCGGGTGAGGTGTGGAGCTTAAAAGAGCGACATATCCAAATGATCCAAGTGAATCATATTGTACCGGGGGTGGGCTATCGGGTTGAAAATGCCACCAGTGTGTTTGCGTTTAGTGGCGATACCACCACCAATGATAATTTTTGGCAAACATTGAATGACTTTGAGCAATTAGACTTACTGATTGTGGAAACGGCCTTTACCAATGATGAAGTGGATTTGTGTCGACGCGCCGGCCATTATTGTGCTGATCTGCTTGCTGCGGACTTAGCCAAGCTAAAGCATCGGCCCCGTATTTACATCACCCATAATAAACCTGGCTCAGAGCAACAAATCTTATCGGAGTGCGCACAAGCGATTGAGGGTCACGAGATACATTCGCTGACCGGTGGTACCCGTTTCAAGTTATAATCCCCGCCTGTTTTACTACCTAGCTAATAACTCACCATGTTTGATGGATTATCCGAACGATTAGGCCAAACTGTACGCAATTTGCGTGGGGTTGGGCGACTCACTGAAGAAAATATCAAAGACACCTTACGCGAAGTGCGTATGGCGTTGCTGGAAGCCGATGTGGCGCTACCTGTTGTAAAGCAGTTTGTAGACCAAGTGCGCGAGAAGGCGGTTGGGGAGACAGTACTCAAGAGCCTTAGTCCCGGCCAAGCCTTTATTAAAGTAGTGAATGATGAGCTGGCCCATCTCATGGGCGACGCCAATGATAGCCTGAACATCGCGGCGACACCGCCGGTGGTGATCATGATGGCAGGCCTACAAGGGGCAGGTAAAACCACCAGTGTAGGTAAATTAGCCAAGTGGCTTAAAGAGCAGCAGAAAAAATCCGTGATGGTGGTGAGCTGTGATGTGTATCGACCTGCGGCGATTGAACAGCTGAAAACGGTGGCAGCACAGGTAGAGGCCACCTTCTTCCCCAGTGAAACCAACCAAGATCCGGTGGCCATTGCCAAGGAAGCCTTTAAAGAGGCCAAAGTACGCCATCAAGATGTGTTGATTGTGGATACCGCGGGTCGTTTGCATATTGATGACGAGATGATGGACGAGATTAAACGTCTACATCAGGCGGTGGAGCCCACTGAAACGCTGTTTGTGGTCGACAGTATGACCGGGCAAGATGCGGCCAATACCGCTAAAGCGTTTGATGAAGCATTGCCTCTGACCGGGGTGATCTTAACCAAAATCGATGGTGATGCCCGCGGCGGTGCGGCGTTATCGGTGCGAGCGATTACCGGTAAACCGATTAAATTCTTGGGTGTGGGTGAAAAAACCGATGCTCTTGAGCCATTTCACCCAGATCGTATTGCTTCACGTATTCTGGGAATGGGCGATGTGGTCAGTTTGGTGGAGGAAGTCCAGCAAAAGGTCGATGTTGAGAAAGCAGAAAAACTGGCCAAAAAGCTCAAAAAAGTCAAAGGGTT
>CAZPAE010000042.1:3197-10224 GCA_964584455.1 uncultured Thioalkalispiraceae bacterium | reverse complement strand
TTATAAAACAACTAGTTACCTAACAAAAGCTGATGCTGCTCGATAGCGCATCAGCTTTTTCTTATACACTCTCCCACAATTAATAGGGTTAAGTTCCCTACCAATTGTACCGATACAGAAATTAATCTCGATGCCATACCTATAGTAATGATGACGGCACGTCGAGTAAAAATGACCCTGATCGGAACTTACTATGCGTCGGATTCTATTAATTGAAACCTCTCCTACCTTGCGCCATGCCATGCAAAAGCTCTTGGCAGATCAGGGCTACCAGATAGAAGCATATAGTGAATTTGATGCAGGCTTATACTATTTAGTTAATCAATTAGATGAACTCGATGGTGTGGTGATCGGCTGGCCTGATGAGACCTATGCGAGCACCGACGAACTCCTTTCCCTGCTTTGTGAACCCGCTTATGGCCATGTGCCGTTGGTGATCCTGGGTCACGATGCGGACTCCTCTAAATTAAGCTGGGTATCGGGCCGAACCCACACCGCCTTCTTACTATGGAACAGTTATGAAGACACGATACAGGTATTGCCCAAAATACTAACCGAACAATTTGTTGAGCCGTCGCTGGATTTTGAAACAGACTGTCAAATTCGTATTTTATTGGTAGACGACTCACCGACATCGCGCACCAAGTTTACCAAGTTACTGGAAGAATCCGGCTATCACATCACCATTGCCGCCAACGCCACAGAAGGAATGCAAAAAGCGCTAAAAGATCGCTTTGATATCGCTATCATTGATTACTTCTTACCGGACGAAAATGGTGATGGGCTGTGTAAACGTTTTCGCAGCCATCCACATACCGCCTCCATTATTCCTGCCGTGCTCACTAGTAGTTACTTAGATAAAGTGATCCAAAGCTCTCTAGCCGCTGGCGCGGTAGAGTGTATGTTTAAAAACGAATCCGATGACTTATTTAAAGCACGCGTGGCAGCAATGAGTCGTAACATTCGCATTACCAAACGCATTGAACACGAGCGCACTTACCTTGAAGGGATCTTATCCTCTGTGGGTGATGGCGTATACGGTGTCAATAAAGATGGCTTGATTACCTTTGTTAACCCGGCCACCTATCAGATATTAGGTTATCCCATAGAAACCAATTTAATTGGTCATCATCCTAGTAGTTTATTCCACCGCAGTGAATCATTCGATCCTAATATCAGCCAAGCAGAATTACATTACGTAGAGCAAGCAGTTAACTATGGTAAAGAGCTACATGGGGTTGAAACAATTTTTACCCGTGCAGATGGCGCACAAATTCAAGTTGAACTGACCATCTTCCCGTTACATATTGAAGGCCAACAAGAAGGTTCTGTGGTTGCGTTCCGTAATGTATCAGAGCGTAAGCTATTAGAAGATGAACTAAAATGGCAAGCTAACCATGATCCTTTAACCAAACTGGTTAACCGTAAATACATGGAAGAAGCCGTAGACCAAGATGTACAACGCTTAAAACGCTCCAATGAACACAGTGCGCTACTTTATCTTGATCTGGATCGATTCAAATACATTAATGATACGATCGGCCATGCTGCCGGTGATCAGTTATTAATAGAAGTAGGTCAACAACTCAAAAAACGTTTGAGAAAATCCGATCTACTGGCACGCTTAGGCGGTGATGAGTTTGGCATCTTATTACGTAATATCAAACAAAATAAAGTGTTTGAAGTCGCTGATGAATTCCGCAACATTCTCGCCAATTATGAATTCATAAGGGAAGGCCGAATTTATAAAGTGCATGCCAGTATCGGTGTCTCCATGATCGATAAGGAGACTAAGTCCTATGGCGAGGTGCTATCCAATGCGGATATTGCTTGTCATATTGCGAAAGGAACTGGCCGTAATGCAACACACATTTATACCCATGAGCAAGACGATAAAATGGCGATGGATATCGAGTTAGGTTGGTCGACTCGATTACATCAAGCATTAGAAGAAGATAACTTCCAGCTATATTATCAACCGATTTTAGCACTCGCTGATTTAGACCTAGATGACTTACCCAGTGAAGGTAATCTATGCGAATACCTAAGTAAAACACAATCTCGGCACTGCGATACTTACGAAGTCCTGTTGCGTTTGCATAACAATCATGGCGAAGCCATTTCACCTAATGCATTTCTACCCACGGCAGAACGTTTTAACATGATGCCGGACATTGATAAGTGGGTTATTCAAGCGGTGATGAAACGCATGGCGCAACTGGATAAAGAAAACCAAGAAGTCACGTTCACCATTAACCTCTCCGGCCAAAGCCTTGATCCCGCGATGTTAGTGCCGTTGATCAGCGAAGGTATCGAGAAATATAAACTCAACCCGAGTCGTTTCTTATTTGAGATTACCGAAAGCTGTGCGGTACATGATATTTATTCCGCCTGTGGCTTGATCGATCAACTAAGCCGCATTGGCTGTCGATTTGCCTTAGATGATTTTGGTAGCGGTTACTGTTCATTCTCACATTTAAAACGCTTACCGGTGGATTACATTAAGATCGACGGTATGTTCGTGAAAGACATTCTCACCGACCCCATGGACATGGCCATCATCCGTTCCATTACCAATATTGCTCACACACTCGGTAAACAAACCGTGGCCGAATTTGTGGAATCTGCCGATGTGATTCGCCTACTCAAAGAATGCGGCGTGGACTACATCCAAGGTTTCTACGTTGCCAAACCCAATCCACATCTTATTTGTAACACACAACATAACCAACAAATCGTCGGTTAGCACATTCACAGGTAATTTTTTGGTATCTTTAGCAACATGCTAAAGACTTGTCGCTTCATTGCTCGCTACATGGCTGCCTTAACCTTACTCGGGGCCATCCTCGCTTTCTTTGCGCCATCACTGTTCACCCCATTCGGTGCATTGTTCAAAGAATTATTCGCGACCACCATGTTTGCACTGGGCATTGTGCTGGATCGCAAAGAATTGCTGCTCACCTTAAAAAAACCCGTGCGCCTGGGTCTAGGCCTACTCACCCAATTCACGGTTATGCCACTACTGGCCTTTGGCTTGGTCAGCCTGATCGGTTTACCACCGAGTATCGCTTTAGGCTTTATTATTGTGGGCAGCGCACCGGGTGCCATGGCGTCCAATGTTATTGTCTACTTAGCCGGTGGCGCATTGGCCTTTTCCATTACGCTGACCACCCTGGCCACATTCTTATCCCCAATCATGACACCATTCTTGATCGCACAGTTAGGTGGCCAATTCATCGATATCGACCCCTGGAAACTCGTCTGGACCATTAACTACATCTTAGTGATCCCGCTAGCCGGTGGCATGTTGCTACGACGCTATTTAGATAAAGGCCTTGAGATGCGTTTTTTGGTCAACCATATCACCGGCTCGTTAATCGTATTAAGCATTCTGTTTAACCAGGCCGATTTACTGCCCTGGCAAAATGGTTTGTGTACGGTCTTTATTCTGATTTTGCCCATTGCAGCCGCCTTTGTGCCGCGCTCACAAACCGAGCCGGTTTTATTTTGGGCCAAGGAATTGGCCCCCGCCATCGCCGCCTTGGCCATTATTGTCATTTGCGCCTATGCCGTGGCCAAAAACCAAGCCCAAATCCAGCAGGTAGGGGCAGCGGTATTTATGGCCGTGGTGGTATTGAATATCTTAGGTTATGTGGCTGGATGGTTTTTAGCCAAATTATATCGGTTCGATGCTAGCCACCGCCTGACTCTGGCCATCGAAATCGGCATGCAAAACGCAGGGATGGGTGTGGCCCTGGCCCTAGCCCATTTTGCCGACCAACCCGAAGTGGCCCTGCCAGGAGCACTATTTGCGGTGTGGTGCATTATTACGGCTGCCGGTGCCAGTAGCTATTTTAGATACAAATCATCCCTTGTGAAGCCTGCCGCGCATCCCCATTAATGGCAAGGAAAATGGGAAGATACAATCACTTACGTTAGGTAGTGTACAATCTGCCCCTCATTACTTTGGGAGCACATTTTGGAAGCATTTCGCGGAACGACAATCCTGTCGGTAAGACGGGATAATAAAGTTGTTATTGGTGGTGATGGCCAGGTTAGCCTAGGTGACACAGTCATGAAGGGCAATGCCCGCAAAGTTCGACGCATCTACCACGATCAAGTTTTAGCTGGATTTGCCGGCGCTACCGCCGATGCCTTCACCTTGTTCGAATACTTCGAAGGCAAGCTGGAAAAACACTCCGGGCAATTAGTTCGCGCCGCCGTTGAGCTGGCGAAGGACTGGCGCACTGACCGCACATTGCGCCGACTCGAAGCCCTACTAGCTGTGGCCGATAAAGAAAGCTCGTTAATCATCTCCGGTATTGGTGATGTGATTGAACCAGAACAAGGCATTATCGCCATCGGCTCCGGTGGCAACTATGCCCTGTCAGCCGCACGTGCACTACTTAATAACTCAGAACTAGACGCCCGACAAATTACCGAAAAATCCTTAGGCATTGCGGGAGATATTTGTATTTACACAAACCATAACCTGATCATCGAAGAACTGGAATTCTAATAACTATGTCTATGACACCCAGAGAAATCGTCCACGAACTAGACAAACACATTATCGGCCAAGATAACGCGAAACGTTCTGTTGCCATTGCATTACGTAATCGCTGGCGGCGTTCTTGCGTGGATGAATCGTTACGTAATGAAATCACCCCTAAGAATATTTTAATGATTGGCCCCACCGGTGTGGGTAAAACTGAAATTGCCCGTCGTTTAGCAAAGCTGGCTAACGCACCATTTCTAAAAGTTGAAGCCACAAAGTTTACTGAAGTCGGTTATGTGGGTCGTGATGTGGAATCCATTGTACGTGACTTAATGGATATCGCCGTTAAAATGTTACGCGAACAAGAAATGCATAAAGTCCGTAACCGTGCCGAAGATGCCGCCGAAGAGCGCATATTAGATATCCTCTTACCCCCAGCACGTGGCAGCACATTTGGTTTTAATAGCGAAGGCGAAGAAACCGAAACAGAGCGACAAAACGAAACCCGACAAAAGTTTCGTAAAAAACTGCGTGAAGGTGAGTTAGACGATAAAGAAATTGAAGTAGAAGTTAATGCTCCCGCAGTCGGCGTTGAAATCATGGCGCCGCCGGGTATGGAAGAAATGACCAGCCAATTACAAGGCATGTTTCAAAACATGGGTGGTGGCCGTAAAAAACACCGTAAACTACCCATTAGCCAAGCGCGTAAACATTTAATCGATGAAGAAGCCGCGCGTTTAATTAATGAAGATGAAATTAAAGCCCGTGCCTTAGATACAGTAGAACAACACGGTATCGTATTCCTAGATGAAATGGATAAGATTGCTAAACGCGGTGAAACCGGTGGCGGCGCTGATGTATCCCGTGAAGGTGTGCAACGTGACTTACTCCCTTTAGTAGAAGGCTCAACGGTTACCACTAAATATGGCATGGTGAAAACCGATCATATTTTATTTATTGCCTCCGGTGCTTTTCATGTATCAAAACCTTCTGATCTTATTCCTGAACTACAAGGTCGATTCCCCATTCGGGTTGAGCTTGAAGCATTAACCACCGGTGACTTTGTTCGCATCCTAACTGAACCCAACGCATCATTAACGGAACAATACCGTGCATTGATGGAAACCGAAGATGTACAGCTTATTTTCAATGATCAAGCCATTCAACGGATTGCCGAAGTGGCATGGCAAGTGAATGAGCGCACCGAAAACATTGGTGCCCGTCGTTTGCATACTGTACTAGAACGCTTACTGGAAGAAATTTCCTTTGAGGCATCGGATAAGAACGGCGAGACCATCACCATTGATGTGGATTATGTAAACCAACACTTAAGCGGCTTGGCTGATAACGAAGACTTAAGCCGATATATACTTTAATATGAGGCAGGTACAATGGCTGATAAACCCTTTCCAACTAACCTAACCTTTCATTCTCAATCACATACCTTAGAGATTGAATTTAACACTGGTGAAAAATTTGAGCTAAGCGCCGAATACCTACGTGTCTACTCACCATCGGCTGAAGTACAAGGCCATGGGCCCGGCCAAGAAGTACTGCAAATTGGTAAACAAGACGTGAACATCAACAAAATTGAACAAGTAGGCAACTACGCGGTGCAATTATTTTTTGATGATAACCATGACACCGGCATTTACTCTTGGGAAACCTTATACCAACTGGGTAAAGAGCAAGAAACGCTATGGCCACAATACCTTAATCGACTCAAAGACGCCGGCCATCAACGCCCCGAACCAAAGCATTTACAATAAGCTGAATACCACACACCGCTATCCAGCTGATACGGGTTGGGTAGCGGCCCATTTCCTCATTTGCCGTATGATTTTGCGGACAATAGACGTAAAATTAACACATCCCCCAGTCATTCGGTTACACTCATAACATGAACGACAAAACCACACACTTCGGCTATGAAGACGTTGCCTGGGAAGAAAAGCAGGGCAAAGTCGCTGGCGTTTTCCACTCCGTAGCCCAAAAATACGATGTAATGAATGACCTGATGTCACTGGGCATTCATCGGGTTTGGAAACGATTCACCATAGAGCTCTCTGGTGTATGCCAAGGCCAACGGGTATTAGATATTGCCGGTGGCACCGGCGACTTAGCCGCCAAGTTTAGCCAGCTGGTGGGCAAAGATGGCGAAGTGGTACTGGCAGATATTAACGAGTCCATGCTCAAAGTGGGCCGGGACCGACTCAGTGATCGCGGCATCGCCGGTAACGTGCAATTTGTTCAAGCCAATGCAGAGAACCTACCTTTCCCTGACGATTACTTCGATTGCATTACCATTGCCTTTGGTTTGCGTAATGTGACCGATAAAGACGCGGCATTGCGCTCCATGTATCGCGTACTTAAACCGGGCGGGCAATTAATGGTGCTAGAGTTTTCCAAACCGGCCAAAGCCATTAGCCCGTTTTATGATCTGTATTCCTTCAAGCTGTTACCGTTCATTGGCAAAGTGGTAGCCGATGACAAACAAAGCTATCAATACTTAGCCGAGTCGATTCGTAT
>CAZPAE010000042.1:0-3187 GCA_964584455.1 uncultured Thioalkalispiraceae bacterium | reverse complement strand
CACTAAAAAGCATGATGGATGCCGCAGGCTTCGTGCAAACCGAATTTTTCAATTTAACAGCGGGCATTGTGGCATTGCACCGCGGTTATAAGGCATGAGCACCGCACCAAACGCGTACAGTAACTTTGCTCGCCGCAGCGCTGCTGTTATTCTCAATGTCTTATTAATTGTGGCCTGCCTTGGCCCGTTCATTTTTTTACTCAATAATCTTATCTTACCTCACCTTTACAGCCCTGCCGCTATGGTTGCTTATCAAGCCATAAGAACATTATTAGAAATTATACTGATCAGCTATACCATGTCATGGTGCACAGCGCACTATGGTGGCTCACCGGGTAAGTTATTATTAGGGCTGCGTGTCATTAAGGCTAACTCCGGTGAATACTTAACATTGCGCGAAGCTTGGTTTCGGTTCTTCATGACCGTATTGATGATAAGCAGCGTGGTCGGTTTATTTATCATGTTTTTTAACCCTAAAAACCAGGCACCACAAGATTACTTATTTAATACTATCGTCATCAAAGATGCCGATGACTATGCTTTAGAACCCATGGATCTCGATTCCGTATTATTATGAGCCTGCAAGCTGAAGTTCTTGTTTCCATCACCGCTGGCCTTGAGAAGGCCATCAATACTTATTTAAGTATGGACCCCGATGCTCTCGCTGCACTGGGCCAATTAGAAAGTAAAGTGGTTGCAGTAGATGTGGAAGGTACCGGTATTCGTGTATTTTGCTTACCGCATCGCTCAGGTATCACATTATTGTCACAATACATGGGCGAACCGAATACCACGATCACAGGCCGCCCCATTGCCCTGCTCAAACTCATGACTCAAGACAGCAGTGAAGTCATGTTTGGCGGTGAGGTGCGTATTAGCGGTGATGTGGAAACCGGACAACGTTTTAAACGTATCCTCGATAAAATGGATATTGATTGGGAAGAACATCTATCGCGTCTCACCGGCGATACCGTTGCGCACCAAACTGGACATTTGCTACGTGAAATCAATCAATGGTGGCAAAACAGCCGTGAGCAGTTGGCGGCAAATAGTCGTGAATACTTACAAGATGAAATTCAAATTAACCCTACCCGTGAAGAGATAGAACAGTTTTATTCACAAATAGAAAAACTACGGGATGATGTGGCACGATTAACCGTACGATTAGCACAACTAGAAAAAAATTCTTAACGAAAACACCTATTCCACATGCATTTATCATCTTGATGCAGTATGCTGTGCAGCCCCGAAGCTTAGGTATAAACAGACTATGCCAGAGAAACGGCCACTGGATACTATCAATAATCACATGCGCGTCATGAAGGCCATGGGCCTGATGCGTTGTTACCGTGATATGCAAGTGCGCATAGCCAATCTGAATCTATCCCCTTATCCGCTTTGGGAAGCGAATACATGTCATTTCGTGAACAAGCGAATTGACCAACACCAGTTCATGAGTCATTTTTATTCCCGCCCGCATCAAACTTATGGCAGTAAAAAAGGAAGTTATGCCAATGTGTTTGAGCATGTTGCACACTCAGCCCTAGCGCAACCACTCGCGGGACAACCCCATTCATGATTATTTTCAATAAAAGCTTATAGGGAGTTTCATCCATGACCGCAAAGAAAAAAGCGAAAAAGAAAGTCGCTAAGAAGAAAACCGTCGCACGCCGCAAAGCTGCTAAAAAACCAGCACCAATGAATGCGTTTTATGCGCAATCCGGTGGTGTTACCGCCGTAATCAATGCCAGTGCCGCTGGCGTTATTGAGACTGCCCGTAAACACAAAAATAAAATTGGCAAAGTCTATGCAGGCCGTAACGGTATCATCGGTGCGTTAACCGAAGACCTTATCGATACCACAAAAGAATCCGCTGCTACTATCAAGGCCTTACGTCACACCCCATCGGGTGCATTTGGCTCATGCCGGTTTAAACTAAAAAGCTTAGAAGAAAACCGCCGTGAATATGAACGCCTTATCGAAGTCTTCAAAGCACACAACATTGGTTACTTCTTCTATAACGGTGGTGGTGACTCAGCAGATACCTGCCTGAAAGTGTCGCAGCTCTCAGAACAAATGGGCTACCCCATCCAGGCGATCCACGTACCTAAAACCGTAGACAACGACTTACCCATTACCGACAACTGCCCAGGCTTTGGTTCGGTTGCTAAGTATGTCGCCGTCTCAACCCGTGAAGCCAGCTTCGACGTTGCCTCTATGGCCAAAACCTCGACCAAAGTCTTTATTGTTGAAGTGATGGGTCGCCACGCGGGCTGGATTGCGGCGGCCGGTGGACTTGCCTCAACCACCGACACCCCGATTCCTATTATTATCTTATTCCCCGAAGTGGAATTTGATCAGAAGAAATTCTTAGCCAAAGTCGATGCCATGGTGAAAAAACACGGCTATTGCTCTGTGGTTGTCTCCGAAGGCGTACATTGGCCAGATGGTCGCTTCCTCGCAGAAAGCGGACTCAAAGACGCGTTCGGTCACAGCCAATTAGGCGGTGCCGCCACCGTTATTTCTGGCATGATTCAATCCGAGCTTGGCTTGAAAAACCACTGGGCCGTTGCCGATTACTTACAACGCGCCGCACGCCACATTGCCTCAAAAACCGACGTGGACATGGCCTACGCCATGGGTAAAGCAGCGGTTGAGTTTGCTATTAAAGGTCACAACTC
Source organism: uncultured Thioalkalispiraceae bacterium (assembly GCA_964584455.1). Lineage (GTDB taxonomy): Bacteria > Pseudomonadota > Gammaproteobacteria > UBA6429 > Thiohalophilaceae > CAZPAE01. The sequence goes on along the minus strand of CAZPAE010000042.1, from coordinate 506 downwards.
TGTGATGCCAACCGTGAAACGCTTATCCAACAAACCATTCAAATGGAAAGTGGGCATGGCGGACTTAAGCAAAGTGGCTAACGTTGAGAAAATGATGCCCAACAACTTCATCACCAAAGACGGCTTTGGCATCACCCAAGCCTGCCGTAACTACATGGAACCGTTAATCAAAGGTGAAGACTACCCACCTTATAAAGACGGAATGCCAAAGTATGTACGAGTCAAGGGAGTTGCCGTTGCGAAGAAACTGAAAGGTAAATTCGAACTATAACGGCATGTATATCACACCGGCGTGTGGGGACGAAAAAAATAACCATAACCCCGCACCCGGTGTGATCCCTACCTTTTCCACACCTATCTATTTAAACCCCATCACAGCTATTACTGAATTTAGAGATCCTTTGAAATCACATAATTGGATCCCACAGAACTCTTTTAGCGAAATCTTATAACTGTCATCCACAGTAAATGAAATAATTGATCAGAGATGGCTAACAGTTCGAAAC
>CAZPAE010000041.1:3262-10248 GCA_964584455.1 uncultured Thioalkalispiraceae bacterium | reverse complement strand
GTAGGTCCTCAATATGCTTATTATCAATGATGACGCTACCTTTGGCAGAAGGAATAACACCCATTAGGGCTTTAAACAAGGTTGTTTTTCCCATACCGTTTCTACCCATAACAGCAAGAATCTCATTTTCCGCTAAAGAAAACGACAAATCATGAATTATCTCACTTTGCCCATAATTAACTTTCAAATTTTCTACTTGCAACATATTGCCCCCTACTCATTAATGGCCCAGGTACACCTCAATAACCGATGGATCATTCTGTACGGCATCCATTGTTCCCTCTTTCAATATCTTGCCTTGATGCAACACCGTTACTCGATGGGCGATTCGCTTCACAAACTCCATATCATGCTCAATCACAACAACCGAACGATTTTGGGATATACGATTAATTAATTCGCCGGTTTTTTCTCTCTCACTCGCACTCATACCGGCAACGGGCTCGTCTAGCATTAATAGTTCTGGATCTTGTATTAGCAACATACCGATTTCTAACCATTGCTTTTGTCCATGACTCAAGAGCCCAGCAATGGTATTTAGATCGTCACTTAACATAATTTGTTCAGCGACCTCTTTCACCTTAGAACACACTGTATCCGATTGCTTAAAAAACAAAGCACCAAAAACACTTCGACCTTGGGGATATGAAACTTCTAAATTCTCAAATACGGTTAAATTTTCATAAATCGTTGGGTTCTGGAATTTACGCCCTACTCCAACTCGAACAATTTCATGCTCACGCATAGTGGTTAGTTCTTTATTCTTAAACTTGATACTACCCTGGGTTGCTTTTGTTTTCCCGCAAATTAAGTCAAGTACTGTAGTCTTACCTGCACCATTCGGTCCAATAACAACGCGCACCTCATTTTTATCAACATACAAATTTAAGCCATCAACTGCTTTAAACCCATCGAACGATACTGTGAGGTCCTCTATAGCTAAAACATAATCTGTTTCATAAGACATTATTATCTCCTATTGTCCACAACCCATTAACTTTGTTGTGCCTGCCTAAAATAACGTGAAGATATTTTTTGATTCAATGAAATAATATGTGGCCGAATATAAGTAGTATATAAACCAGCTAAACCATTCGGAAACACCATCACAACGGCTATGAATAAACCACCCATCAAAAATAGCCATAACTCTGGGAAACTTTCAGAAAAATAGGTTTTGGCAAAATTAACGATTAAGGTGCCATATACCGCACCAATTAAAGATAAACGCCCACCAACAGCAGCAAAAATAACCATTTCGATGGATGGGATAATGCCAACAAACGAGGGGGACATAAAACCGACTTGTAATGTGAACATGGCACCACCGATTGCGGCCATCATTGCACCGATCACAAAGACAAATATTTTAAAGTTAGCTACATCATAACCTGAGAAGCGAACACGATCTTCACGATCACGCATAGCCAACAATAATTTTCCTAATTTACTCGCTGTAATAGCGCGAGCCAAAATAATGCTTAGGACTAAAATAATACCGCTGACGTAATATAAAATATATTTCGCACTATCAGTACGAATATCCCAGCCTAGCATCGTTTTTAGGTCCGTAATGCCGTTAATACCACCGGTATAACCTTGCTGGCCAACAATCAAGATAGTCATAATCGAGGCGATAGCTTGGGTAATAATGGCAAAATAGACGCCACCAACGCGCCGCTTAAACATGGCTATACCTATAATATACCCAAAGATCCCTGGCACAATGAGCACTGCAATGATGGCAAACGGCAAATAATCAAATGGCTCCCAGAACCAAGGTAGCTCAGTTAATTGATTCCAATCCATAAAGTCAGGAATACCTGGTGTGGACTGAATGGAAGTACTTTCTGGGTCGGAAGCTTCTAATTTCAGAAACATAGCCATGCAATACCCTCCCAAGCCAAAAAATACTCCTTGGCCTAGACTGAGAATACCGCCATACCCCCAACAAAGCACTAACCCTACTGAGACAAATGCGTAAGTCAGGTATTTACCTATCAGACTCAATCGAAACAGATCAAATACTAATGGTAATACAGCAAAAATAACGGCACAGAGTATTAACAAATTGATCATTTCTTCTTTACTGCCGAAGATTTTTTTAGCTAAAACGTTCATTTTTACTCTCCCACCTATTATTTACGCACCTTGATAGTAAACAAACCTTCTGGCCGCATCATCAGAATTAAAATAACGGTTAATAGCGTTAACACCTTCGCCATAGAACCGGTCATAAAAAATTCCATGATCGATTGTGCTTGGGCAATAGAAAAGGCAGAGGCAAACATCCCATATAAACTAGCTGCACCGCCAAAGACTACAACTAAAAACGTATCAACGATATAGAGCGACCCGCTGGTTGGCCCTGTTGAAGCAATAGTAGTAAATGCGGAGCCTGCTACACCGGCAATACCACACCCCACAGCAAAGGTTAGTCTGTCGACTTTATGTGTATCAATGCCAACCGCACCACTCATTAACCTATTCTGCGTTGTGGCTCTCACTTTCAACCCCCAACGGGAACGATACATAAACACAAATACCCCAACCGATAATAAAAAGGTTAATACAAGCACGAATAAGCCATTCAATGGGATCTCAATGGTTTCTGTTACTTGCAAAGATCCTAATAGCCAATCGGGTAGAACCGCACTCACCTCACGCGCACCAAAACTACTTCTAAAGACTTGTTGCATAATGAGGCTCAACCCCCATGTAGCTAATAGCGTATCAAGTGGCCGATGATAGAGGTGCCTAATCATCAAGTACTCAACAATATACCCCACAATAAACGCAATAAAGAAAGCAACAATAATTGAGAAAACAAAATAATATGCGGTAAATTCAGGGAAATAGCTTTGTGTTAGGTTTGACATAACGACGGTAGTATAGGCACCGATAGTAAGAAATTCGCCATGGGCCATATTGATCACACCCATCTGGCCAAAAATGATGGCTAGCCCTAATGCCATAAGCACAAATACTGAGAACAAGCTAATTCCGGCAAAACCCTGCATTGCAAAAATAGAAGTTAGTTCCGATGCGGTATAACCATCCATAACACGCCCACTCAATAGTTAGTTAATCATATTTAAGACATAGGCCTGCAGTGTTGACTACAGGCCTAATACCAATTATTGATAGCCTTTGGGGAAAGGATCAGGTTCGATCAGGCCAGATTCATGTACCACTGTTGCCTGCCCGTCTTTACTCCAAACACCCACTCGTAACTTACTCCATAAGTGATGATTAGGATGAATCTTCACATAACCTTCCGGTGCAGTATTCAATTCAATCCCTGGTGAAGCAGCAACCACTTTATCGATATCAAAACTTCCAGCTTTTTCTACCGCGGCTTTCCACAACCAGGGGCCTAGATAAGCCGCTTGTGTCACATCCCCTATCACACTATCTTCACCCCACATTTTTTTGAATTCGGCAACAAATTTCTTATTATTTGGGTTATCCAGGGACTGGAAATATTTCATAGCAGAGTAAAAACCTTCCACATTTTCTCCACCGATACCTAACACTTCATCCTCGGTGACAGAAATGGTTAATAAAGTTTGTTTCTTGGAGGTAATACCGGCTGCTTTTAATTGCTTATACCAAGCAACATTACTTCCCCCAACAATAATGCTATAAATAACATCTGGTTTCTTCAGTTTAATTTTGTTAATTAAAGAACGGAAGTTTGTATGCCCTAAAGGAAAATATTCTTCAGCAACGACTTTGCCTTTGAGTACATTTTCGATATGTTTACGTGCAATTTTGTTGGATGTTCTTGGCCAAATATAATCTGACCCAATCAGGTAAAACTTTTTAGCACCTTTCTCTTTTGCAACCCAATCAAGACCAGCAATAATTTGCTGGGTTGCTTCTTGGCCGGTATAAAATACATTTTTTGACTGTTCTAGCCCTTCATAGAAAGTTGGGTAATAAAGCAAACCATTTTCTTTTTCAAACACAGGTAGTACTGCTTTACGTGATGCTGAAGTCCAACAGCCAAACACCGCTGCCACCTTATCCTTCACTAATAGTTTTTTCGCTTTTTCCGCAAATGTTGGCCAATCACTAGCACCGTCTTCTTGAATGATTTCTATTTTGCGACCAAGAATTCCGCCCATTTCGTTGATTTGCTTAATTGCCAGCTTTTCTGCTTCCACTGACCCCGTTTCTGATATCGCCATGGTGCCAGTGATGGAGTGAAGAATGCCGACTTTAACTGTATCATCACCCACAGCTAGTCCCGTTTTATTAACGGCGCTGGTAGGATAATCTGCTGCATGTGCACCGGGTGCTACGCTAAAACACAACGCTATACCAAATAAACTGTTGATTATTTTTCTTGTAGCCTTACCCGTTTTGTAAAAGAAATCGCATACCATCTTTGTAACCTCCCACGATTGTAGATTCGAATATTCACAATACCTGGGTAGCTAGTCTGCAATGGGTATGCCAAGCAGAAATATGAAGACGACACTATATAATGCTTGTTTTATTCACTTTACAATTCATACAAACTGGTAAACACAATGTATTTTTATTTTCAATTGTCAGATAACATTGTTAACAATGTCATATGACAATTGACTTTTTCACACTAAAACCCAGAAGAATCGCGTTCTACCCCTCCCCGTTTTGGTAAAAACTGTCGCTTTCATGCTTGGCATAGATTCTGCTCTACATGAAGTTAGGTTCGAGACTATCAACAGATAGTGTCGGCACACCATGTGTTGGGGGCGGATGATCCATATCTCCGCAAAATAAATTATGTCTTAACAAGTATGGAGATAATGATGACTGATACATTAATTAAAATTGATTTCTCAAAACCACCTGAAGAACATGACTGTATTCATAACCGCTGGCACCCAGATATACCGATTTATGCTTGGGTTAAGCCAGGTGATAATTTTGTTGTAGAGTGCATGGACTGGACTGGGGGACAAATTGATAATAACGACTCTGCCGATGATGTACGTGATGTTGATTTAACGAAGGTGCATTACTTAAGCGGACCCATTGGTGTGGAAGGAGCCGAGCCAGGAGATCTGCTTGTGGTGGATATTTTAGATATCGGCACGCTAGATGAATATCAATGGGGCTTCAATGGTATGTTTGCCAAACAGAATGGTGGCGGCTTTTTAACTGAACATTTCCCTGAGGCACGCAAATCTATCTGGGACTTCTATGGTGTCTATACTCGCTCACGCCACGTTCCTGGAGTTAATTTTGCTGGCATTATGCACCCTGGACTGATTGGTTGTTTGCCATCAAAAGAATTATTAGATGAATGGAATCAACGTGAAAATGCCTTAATAGCGACAGACCCTGAGCGCGAACCACCACTGGCTTGCCCTCCTTATGCAGACACGGCCCATATGGGAAGCCTTAAAGGTACCGCCGCTCAACAAGCAGCGATGAATGCTGCTCGTACTGTTCCACCGCGAGAACATGGTGGCAATTGCGATATTAAAGACCTGACCAAGGGCTCAAAAGTCTATTTTCCCGTTTATGTTAAAGGTGGTGGGCTTTCTATGGGCGATCTTCACTTCTCACAAGGTGATGGTGAAATTACCTTTTGTGGTGCAATCGAAATGGCAGGTTGGATACATATAAAAGTCAGCTTGATCAAAGATGGCGTTAAAAAGTATGCGGTCAAAAACCCTATCTTTAGGCCCAGTCCCATACAACCAGAATATAAGCAGCACTTGATCTTTGAAGGTATTTCGGTAGATGAAACAGGTCAACAACATTATCTTGATGCACATGTTTCCTACCGACAAGCTTGTTTAAATGCTATCGAGTACCTCAAAAAATTCGGCTATTCCGGAGCACAAGCCTATGCAATTCTAGGCACCGCTCCCGTACAGGGACATATTAGTGGTATTGTCGATATTCCGAATGTCTGCGCAACACTATTTTTGCCTACGGAAATATTTGAATTCGATATCAACCCATGTGCGGAAGGCCCTACGCCTTACATTAAAGGTGATGATATCCCGATTTCCGAATGGAAAGGTTAGCATTCATCAACTCACTTAATCGTGGATGTAAGTAGCTTTACTTACATCCACTCATAGGAGAACTTCTCATGCCTGTCTACGAATATATATGCCCAAACTGTGATCTGTATTTTACAGAACTCAAAAGTATTGCTAACTCAGCCTCAGTCAGTTACTGCCCTAGCTGTGCACATCAAGCAAATAAAATCATATCGGCCCCGCACCTCAATACAATGCACCGGGATAAACGATTTGCGCATGAAACTAATGAGCGCAGCGCTGATAAGCCTAAAGTAAAACACACTTGCGGTTCGCATTGTCATCATGACAAACCTGCTACAGCGGACTATAAACAACAAATTAATAAGCGACCCTGGATGCTTGGGCACTAATATTATAATAACCGTTACGCTGTACTGTAATGCCAACCATCTAACTGATGGTGAACCTTATTCTGGATAAAGTCTAAGCCCTGGCCTACTACTTTAGTTTGAGAGTTAATAATGTTGGTCGCCATGGTAAATACGGTATGTCCATCAATATTAATTTTATTCTTACGCAGAATATTATTTTCGATTAGCTGGACAAGTTGCACAATACGCACATCTTGGATTTGTAAATCAATCAACGCTGGCACGTCATGTAAAGAATAACTTTGTAGCGTGACAGATAGGGTCCGGAACTTTTCTTTTTTCTGATTTAATTGCTTAATCAAGTAGTCAAGTAAGGAATTATGCTCACTATCACATACCCCACTTACCGCAGCATGGGTAGCTAAGCCTCGGATTCTGGCTATTAGCTCAATCAGTTCAGGTGTTTCAGATAAAATAAACTTCACTAATAATGCATCCCCCGACAAGGCCTCATCGTATTGACTCACCTTTTTAGGCCCTGCCTGATCCTTTGATAATGCAAACGAAAAATGATTAGTTTTCTCAGCAATGTCATTATAAGCCTTTTGATTTGATTCCAAAT
>CAZPAE010000041.1:0-3252 GCA_964584455.1 uncultured Thioalkalispiraceae bacterium | reverse complement strand
AACCAAGCGCATTAATTGCTCAACGAAATGACTATGTAAATTGTAGTTCTCTAGTACACTGCCACCCGACCATTCCCGTACAGTTACCCACTCCTGCCATAACTGGCGGATTTCCAGCTCAGGAACAGGCGTCGATAGTTCTTTATTCAGCAATTGTAAAGTAGCAAATCGGCTATCGATTTCGTCTTGCAAAATAGCGACTTTATCCTGAAAAGAAGCATCACCTTCTAATAAAGCAAGATTGGCTCCTCGATGCTGCTGGCTGGCAATAATCAAGGGAATCATCTGGCGAATGATGGTAATTGAACGTAAGTGGTGTAGATATTTGGCAACCGTCTTGGTTGCAATCGCATTGATAGTATAATCAATGGGTTCAATTTCACTTTTCGTTTTTAACATCTACCCCTTCCTTGCTCATCTATTTTTCAGGAACTATGCTGCCTGCTCTTTATTGGACTCCGCTTTTTTGCTTTTCTGACTAGCCGCGGTAGCAGGTTCAATTTTGCGTTGCCGTTCATAAAGGAATTTCAGCACCTCAGCACGATACTCGTTATAAAGCTTGTCACCTGCAAGTGCCACCCTATTACGAGGTCTGGGTAAGTCAATTGAGAGAATTTCACCCACCGTGGCCGCCGGGCCATTGGTCATCATCACTATTCGATCAGATAATAGCACGGCCTCATCTACATCATGGGTAATCATGATTACCGTATTTTTAAGTCTAGCCTGGATTTCAATTAGTGAATCTTGCATATGAGCACGTGTTAAGGCATCTAGCGCACCAAAAGGTTCATCCATCAGTAAGACTTTGGGCTCCATGGCTAATGCTCTTGCAATCCCAACCCGCTGTTTCATACCACCGGATATCTCACTAGGTCGCTTTTCCATTGCATGAGCCATATGCACTAATTCTAAGTTATGTGTGACCCATTCTTTGATTTCAGCACGTGACTTTTTACCACGAAACACTTGTTTTACTGCTAATTCAACATTTTCATAGGCGGTTAACCAGGGTAATAAGGAGTGATTTTGGAATACAACCGCACGGTCAGGGCCAGGCTCATTGACTTCTCTACCATCGAGAATCACACCACCCACTGAGGCTTGATATAGGCCAGCGACAATATTTAGCACTGTCGACTTCCCACAGCCGGAATGCCCAATTAAAGAAACAAACTCACCTTGGTCAATCGTTAAATCAACCGAGTCTAACGCCACAAATGTACCTGTGGGTGTATCAAATTCCATTGATACTTGTGAAATTTCCAAATGCTTCATTGTCTTGTTTCCTTATATTAACGGATGACAGCGGATTTATCCCAGCTCACATAGCGTTGTAATATGAGCATCAGTCTGTCGAGTAAAAACCCAATTAAACCAATCGCAAAAACAGCAACCATAATTCGAGCTAATGAGTTGGAGCTACCATTTTGAAACTCATCCCATACAAACTTACCTAAACCAGGATTTTGGGCTAGCATTTCTGCTGCAATCAGTACCATCCAACCAATCCCCAGTGAAACACGTAACCCGGCAAACATCATTGGAATGGATGAAGGTAAAACGATTTTAAAAATATTAGTTATCCAGCTTAAGCGCAGTACACGACTTACGTTGATGAGATCTTTATCAATCGATGAAACACCGACTGTGGTATTGATAATGGTTGGCCACATACAACATAGTGTTACTGTTATAGCTGAATTTAAGAAAGATTTTTCGAACATGGGGTCATCACTAATATAGACGGCACTCACAATCATAGTAACGATAGGAAGCCAGGCTAAAGGAGAAACCGGTTTAAATGTCTGAATGAGAGGATTCAGTGCCATATATAAGGTTGTACTTAGGCCACATAAAATGCCAATGGGAATAGCAATCAGGCTCGCTATAATGAACCCCGTGATCACCGTAACAATACTGGTAAAGACCTGATCAATAAAAGTTGGCTTACCGGTATAAGGCCGTATTTTGATGTTGGCATCAGGATTCTTTTCTAATTTCTTGGCATTGCGCTTTTCTTGCCGTTGATAAAATGCCTCTTCTTTCTCGCGCTCTTCTACATGCTCACCATAAAGGGCAACCGTTTGTTCCCAAACCTGAGCCGGTCCAGGCACTTGACCCAGTGAGGTCTTAATTTGAGCTGCAATCCCACCCCACAAAAAAAGGAAAATAACAATAGCAATAGCCGGAATACCAATGGCTTTAAATGACTTAGATGGGTCCTTGAGCCATTCAATAAACTTCATTGTTTTACTCTTAATGTTTAGGCTATCTATTATATTAATTACTTGCGAGCTCATATCGACACCTTTTGGAAAAACCCCGGCATTTATTATGCCGGGGATAGTCTGCTACTAAATTTTATCCTTGCCTTTTAAGCCAATATTAAATTTCTTTAAATATTCGTTTGGCTTAGTTCCGTCATAAGTCACACCGTCAATAAACTCGGTTTGTGGCTTACGGAATCCTGTTTCATTAGCAAAGTCAGGAAAGTCTTTTGCTTGTACTTTACCTTCCTTGATAAGTTCTTTTGCGGCGATAGCATAGATTTCTGGCTTATACACTTTCTTGGCAATGTCCTTGTACCAGCTATCGCTTTTGTGATCTGAGATCTGGCCCCAACGACGCATCTGGGTTAAGTACCAAACAGCATCGCTATAATATGGATATGTCGCGTTATAACGGAAGAACACGTTAAAGTCCGGTACCTCTCGTTTATCACCTTTTTCATACTCAAAGGTACCTGTCATGCTATTGGCAATCACATCATAGTCAGCACCGACATATTGGCTCTTAGATAAGATTTTTACTGCTTCAGGGCGATTCTTATTATTGTCTTCGTCTAACCACTGCGCAGCTCGGATTAATGCTTTCACTACACGAATGTGTGTATTAGGATATTTATCAGCCCAAGCCTTGCTCACACCGAATACTTTTTCTGGGTTGTTCTTCCAGATTTCATAATCTGTGATAACCGGCACACCAATACCTTTAAATACTGCTTGTTGGTTCCATGGTTCACCAACACAGTAACCATAAATCGTACCGGCTTCCATGGTTGATGGCATTTGTGGTGGCGGTGTCACCGATAACAAGGCATCTGCTTTGATATTACCACTGGTATCACCTTTATGTGGCGCATAATAACCTGGGTGAATGCCACCTGCCGCTAACCAATAACGCAACTCATAGTTATGGGTTGAAACTGGGAATACCATGCCCATTTTGAAAGGCTTACCTTCTTTTTTA
>CAZPAE010000040.1:0-10274 GCA_964584455.1 uncultured Thioalkalispiraceae bacterium | reverse complement strand
GCACATCATCTTGGCGCGTGGTGAGTTGGCCGTTGCCATCATAGGCACTGTAGCGCTGTTCCCACACATTGGGCAGGGCTTGTTCGGTGAGGCGATAGGCCTGGTCGTAGGTTTGGGTCAAGGTGAGCCCGGTGCCATCGGTGAGTTGGGTCAGCGGACCAAACGGGGCGTACTGCATATTGCTGGCGATATCGACCCAGCTACCATTGTCATCCCGTTGCACGGCGCTGATGTGGCCCGCGGCATCGTATTGATAGCGGATTTGCTCGCCTGATGGATAGGTGAGGGTCTCGACACGGCCCAGGGCATCGTGGCTATAGTAGGTGTTTTGGTGTTGGCTGATGTCCCCAAACCCATTGTAGTGATAGGTGACCACGGTGCTGTCTTGGCTTACTTGGCATAAGCGGCCCACGCCCTGGGTGCAGGTGTCATAGGTGTAGCTGATATCGTCAGCAGGATTGACGCCATCCATGAAGGTGACCCGGCCTAAGGCATCATAGTGATAGTGGAAGGTATGGCCATTGGCATCGGTTCGGCTGAGCACATTCCCGGCCACATCGTAGCTGAAGGTGGTGATGCCGGTGTCCGGGCTGGTTTGGCGCAGCAGGTTGCCCAGATCATCATATATATAAGTAGTGGTGCCGTTATTCGGGTCCGTCACGTGGGTGAGGTTATCGTGAATATCATAACCGTATTGGGTGAGGGCGTCGGCGGTATTCGGGTCACTGCCACCGGCATCGGCGGTGGTACTGACTAAGCGTTTTAGGGCATCGTAACTGTAATCGGTGCTGGCACCGTTGCCATCCACTATGCGAGTGAGGGTGCCGTCGGTGGCAAATTGATAATCCACCTGTTCATTCATTTGGCTGGTGCTATCGAGCTGGCGATAGGCATCGAAGGCTTGGGTTAAGGCCCGTTGCAAGGTGCCACTGGGATCGTGGTGTTGTTCACCGATGCGGTTGCCTTCGGTATCTAAGGTGTATTGCAGGGTATTGCCCAGGCCATCGGTAATTTGGGTAAGGCGGCGCGCCGCATCGTAGCCCAAGGTGAGGGTGGTGGCATGGGGGCTACCTAGGCCCAGGGTGATGCTCTCTACTTCACCGGTGGCGAGATAAGTCCATTTGGTGGCACGAAAGGTAGCGCCATCACTTTCTATACGCGTAAATAAGCGATCTGTACCTAGATAGTAGTTGTAATTGACGCTGACACCATTGGGCCGATCTTCGCTGAGGATTTTTCCGGTATGGCTGTACTGGATATTGTCACGTAGGGTGATGTCCGGTACCGGGTTGGCATCCACATTGGTGCGCACACGGCGTAATCGCGCTCGGTTGGGGCCTTCGCTGGCATCATCGGGGTAATATTCAAAGACGGTAACATCGAGGATATCGGTGCGGGGTCCATTAATGAAAGACAATTGACCATAAGGGCCAGTGTAACCGTAATTGGTGCTGCGGCTAATGGGAGTGCAATCGGGGCGATAGCCATCGACCGTCATGAGGGTCACTTGGCCCGCGCTGTTGTAGGTGTAGTGGGTGACTTTGTTTTGCCCGGGGCACACGGAAGGCTCGGTGATGGTGGCCGGTTTACTGTTAAAGCGATTATCAAATGTAAGGCTAGTGGTGCGGGCTTCGGGGGTGCCGGCGGCTTCAACACGGGTTTGATAGTTGCCGTTTGCGTCAAAGTTGCTGTATTCGGTGCGCAAGCCGGAAATGACGCTGGCTAATAGGTTGCTGGTGGCGGAATCGTATTCATATTGGCTGTCTGCACTGCCGCAACTGCTACAACCGGGGCCGGCGATGCTGCTGACCAAGCCCACACCGTATTGGCGGGTAAAGCTGTAGGTGGTGCGGTTGCCAAGGCTGTTTTCAATGCTGCGCGTGCCATCATCATGGTAAGTGACATCAATCCCATCAATGCGGTCACTGATGATGGGTGTCGTGTTGCCATGGTAGCTAGCGGTGGCCCGGCCCAAACTGTCATATTCCCAGTTGGCATAGCGTTGGCCGCGGGCATCAGTGATGCCGGTTAAGGCCTGGGTAAAGGTGGTGTCTTCGTAATGATATTGGGTAATCCGGTTACCGGGGGCGGTGACTTGGCTCAAGTTGCCTTCGGTGTCGTATTGGTAGGTCCAGGTGCGGCTATCGGGTACTTGCACACTGGCCAAGCGGTCTTGGGCGTCATAGGTGAAGCGCAGCTGGCGGCCGACGTTATCTTGCACATAGTCGAGCTGGTTAGTGCCGTTGTAATGCAAGCTTACTTGCTGGCCATTGAGGTAAGTGAGCTGGGTTAAGCGGCCCGTGGCATCGTAATCTTCCACCCTATCGTTAGTGGGGCGGTATTGCCAACCGCTGACGGTTTTTTCCAAGGCTTCGTGCACATCCGGGTCGCGCAGCCATACGCCGGTGCCTGGGCTCGATGGGGTTGGGTTAGTAAAGGTGAGGACTTGGCCGTTGGGGTGCATCACCTCCACCCTATCGGTGTTGATTACTAAGCGGCGATGGAGATTGCTGATCCATTTATTCCCTAATGCGGTGGGGTGAATGGCATGGGCATTATAGGCACGGGTAAAGTTGAGTAGCCCCCAAGCACTATCGCGGTAGTCTACTTCCTGTTGGTATTTGTTACCGGTGACGAGGTTAACCGGGTTGCCACCTTGTTTTGAGGGGCTGGGCTGATTGCCTTTGTTATCACAGGCATCGCCATTGTCTTTATTGGCTAAGGGTGGGGTGACACAGCTTTGGCTGGGGCCATCCCAGGTTTGGGCATTGGGGCAGGAGAAGGTTTGGTTGCCGGTGAGTGGGCCACCGGGTACACCAATATGTGGGCTAAACACGCTGATGCTATCAAATTCATCGGGGCCTGCGATGCAGGTGTAATGATCACTATACGGTGGGGTCATTTGATGTAAGCGGTAGGTAAAGGGATATTGGCCCCAATCGGGTAATTGGGTACAAAATGCCGCTTGGGCGGCACTGTGAGAAGGATAGCTATAATCCGATGCGGGAATATCAATGGTTTGGCCCGTGAGCGAGTTATGATGGTAATAACCGTGATATTTCCACCAACTGGCTACATCGGCCTGTGCAGTTTGGATCAGTGCGGTGAACAGGCTAAGGCCAATTAGAAAATAACATGCGGCCGTACCTAAAACGATTTTATGTTGTGCTTGCGACATGGTTTCCCCCGTTTCTGGTGGATAGCGGGGGGAGGTATCCACTTAATTTGCTAGCGATGGTAGTGAGTTTGTATGACAGAAACAAGACAAATGGGGTTTTTTGTGATGCTGGCCCGCAATATGTTGTTAAGTGGCCAATGTCTATGGGCAAACTGTCATGGCGAGACATCGCTGAAGCCATCGTCTTAATGAAGTGCACTTTTTTTAATGCACTGTCAGACCTGGGAGATTGCCGCGTCGAAGGGCTAACCGTTGGTTATTCCTTCTTCTCGCAATGACTCACCTTTTCAATGCGCTGCTTGCTCAGGGAGATTGCCACGCTGACTGGCGTCAGCTCGCAATGACTTACTTTTTTCAAGACTTTGCCAAACCCGAAGGGATCGTGCGTTGTTAACGCTCGCAATGACCTGTTTTTTTTCCTGTCATTGCATGGCATTGTCGAGGCCATCTCCTGCTACTAACGCGCTGCTGAGCCAAGGAGATTGCTTCACTGGCTATCGCCAGTTCGCAATGACAAGAAACAAGTGAAGGGAGATTGCCGTGTCGAGTTAATCCACTTTCGGTCACTTAGCTTTCCTCTATGACCATGTTGTTCGCAATAGTCACCATAAAACTTGCTAAATATAGCGTTGATGATGCCGTCAAAATCCTCGAAATGACTTTAACTTCACATTAAAAAACGATTGCAATTGGTTGTTATTGCTACACTTCTGACCACATACGTACTAGGTTGACGTAGCTGTGGTCGACTTGTTGGGTGACGGTGGCGTCGGGTTTGGTTTGCATGAGGCTGTCGCGGGCGAGGCTCAGTTCGTAGAGTAGATCCCGTTGTTGTGGGTCGCGGATCAGGCTTTGGATCCAGGTGACGGCCACTAAGCGGGTGCCCGATTGGATGGGCCGTACTTCGTGCAAGCTGGATGAGGGGTAGACGATGGCGTGGCCAGCGGGGAGTTTCACGTCTTGGGCGCCGAATTGGGTGTGAATGCGCAGTTCGCCGCCTTGGTAGTCGTCGGGGCTGTTGAGGAATATCGTCATGGAGATATCTGAGCGGTAGCGTTGCCCCATGGGGCCCATGACGGGATCATCAATGTGTTTGCCGTAGGCTTGTTCTGTGCCATAGCGGGCATAGAACGGTGTGGCGATGCGGTGCGGTAAGCAGGCATTTTGGAATTGCGGGTGGGCTACCACGGTGTTCATCACCAGTTGATTGAGTTTTTGCAGTTGTTGCGCGTCCGGTGGTAGTTCTTCGTTGTGTTTGACGCGTTTGGCACTCATGCCGGCGGAGAGTTTGCCATCCACGAAGGGGGCATCGGCCAGTAGGGTTTGGATCTCTTGGAGTTTGCGGGCTGAGAGGATGCCCGGTATTTCAATAAGCATAGTCTGTGTTTATCGGGTAATGAACGCGGTACAATATTGTGCTGTAACCCCAGGGTAAGTCAATGAAACTGAACGTTTATGTGAATGAAAATATGTATCAAGTGGATGTGCCAGAGCATATGTTGCTTGATGCGGAAAGTATCTACGCCAAAATCGATAGTGATTTGGATAAAGGCTGGCAAATGAGCCGGGAATGGATTCAAGAGCTCAATACTCGTCAGCGTTGCCAAGTGGTGGCGGATCGCTTGTTAACGGCGATTGAAAGTGAAAACGAACCGTCAACCATGTTAATGGCTGGCTATATTATGACCCGCATGCCGGGGATCCAAACGGTCCATATCGCTACTGACGGCGATATTCTACAAACCCAGTTAGTTTAGCCGCGCGTTACCCCAGTTGTTTTTGCATTTTTCGGTGTGGGATAGCATCGAATAGGGTGTATGAGGCGCCGATATCTTGGTAGCCATTCTTTATATAGAAGGGCAGGTAGTTTTCACGGGCATTGAGGAAGATGCGTTGGTGTCCCATGGCAGGGGCCTGTTGTTCTAGGGCGTGCAGTAGTGCACTGCCCATGCCTTGGCGTTGCTGGGTATCGTTCACCGCCATGTATCGAATTTGCGCATAGTCCGGTTCTGGATGAATGCGTCCTACCGCACAGATTTCCCCTTGATTTGAGACACCCATTAAATGCACGGTGCGCGGGTCTTGGTCTAATTCGTCTCGCTCGCTGCCTTTGGCTTGTTGCCAGGGGGCACGCAAAATTTGCCACCGTAGTTCGTAATAGGCTTGCCAATGTTCGGGGCTGCTGGGTGATGTGATGGTGAATGTTGGTGGGTGTCTCATTTTAGGCGAAGACGACCCAGGTGGTGGCGATGTATTTGACGCCTTGTTGTAAGGTGACACCGCGATGTTCGTGGGTCCAAAATGGTGGGAATAATAATAGCTTGCCTTGTTCCGGTTTGATTTTCACATCTTGGAACAGGAATTCGGTTTCACCGCCGGGGCCGGGCACATCGTTAAGATACCAAACAGCCACTAATTGGCGTTGGCTAAATTCGTGGCTGCCGCCGTCGATGTGCCAGTGATAGTGTTCGCCGGGGTTGGTGCGTTGAATGGCATAGCCCATGTCTTTGAAGGGCCCTTTGAAGTAAGGATAGGTTTCGCGAAATTCTTTTACCGCCATGCCTAAAGATGAAAATAATCCACGGTCGATGTCTTTCCAATGTTCCTTACCGCTGACCACTAAGTCGGTGGACTTTTTAATACTGAGATCTTGTTGTACGGTTTGCCCGATGCGTCCGGGGTATTGTTCGTCTTGATATTCTTCAAAGCGACGAATCATTTCTTCACACGCATGGGGTGGAATGGAATGTTGTTTTTCGAAGATAAACGTATTGGGTTTAACTTCGACGATGGTCGAAAGGGGGGTAACGGTTTTTTCCATGGACTAACTGCGTAACTATAGTTTGTTATTTTCGATGAGGCTGATTAATTCGTCTTGGTTGATGTTGTCGTGCTGTTGATAATGTGCCAAGCAATCAAGACACAGCTGTTGCCAATGTTGTTGACCTTGTTGTGCGATATCCAATATGTAGCGGCTATCGTTGCTGTCACGCCATTGATCGTAGGCGCTGATGATAGCAGGAAACAGGCTTTTACGCATGTTGTTCAAGTTGGCGATATAAAAATGTAATGAGGCGATATTGTTTTGTTCGACTAATGCAGGAAGGGTAGAGACGCAGTCGGCAAAGTGATCGCGTATGGCACGTAATAATAATTCTAGTTTGGAATGGGCTGATGCGAGTAAGAGTTTTTCCCAGTCGCCACCTAAGACTTGATGCGCGTTGACTTCACCGATTTCATGTAACACAGCGGCATTAAGTTCGTTATCGGTCATTTGTTGTAGTGCGGCATCTAAGTTATGTTCGAAGTCATAGAAAGCCAGTGCACGGCCTAATGCATTTTTGGGTGTGTTCCATAACCATTGTTCGTACTTTTCCCAAATCATGCGGTGCATGGCTTCACGACGAATGTAAATTTTATTGCCTTGGCTCATGGCCGGTGGTGCGGTGAGATCCCGGGCGTATTCATCGGCCACGACGATGATGTCAAAGCCATGGTGATGTTCGTGTCGTTCAAGCACACCTAAAAAGAAATGGGCTTGGGTATCGCGACCAAAACCACCGCTGTAAACAAGGTGTTTGGGGGCGAGGGTGGAGTTGATGGCATCGGAGTCGAAGGGGTCATAGAGTTCGCCTTCGATGGGGATTTTGGCAAAGTCTTTTTCTTGTAAGCTTTCCCATAATTCTTCGCGTTCGCGTAACCAGCTACCTACTTCGGCGCGGGGAATGTTATCACCGTAGTTATAGCCACTTTCCCAGCGATAGAATTCACGCATCTTGAGCAGATAAATACAAAGCGTATAGTTGCCAGCCGCGTTGGCATCAGCGATATGACAGTTGGTTTGGACAACCTGCTGTATATTGGATAGATCGAGACTCATAGACACCACTTAAGTACTTTGAAGTTAGTTGAGCCAAAGCGTAAAATAGCTACCTTCAATCCTAGCATGGGCAAGTGCGGCTTGCCACCGGTCTATGAGGTTGAAAACCTCAATAACCCTATGATTTAGTTGATATTCGGTAGGAGAATCGTTGTGCGTGTTAAGAGTAAGTGGAACAAAAAAGATAAAACCCACTCAGTCGAGGAGGTGGGAGCGGCGTTAGCGTTTATTGCTTTTCGTATCGCACAAAACGGTGTTTTATCCTTGGAAAATAATGATTATCAAACCGATACCCAAGATCAGCGTTTAAATATCATTAGTGAATTTTTGTATTTTACGATTCATGTGTTGGATCGCATGACCATTGAGAAGTTTACTGATGATGAGCGGGTGCGTTTTATGACTGAGCTTGCCGGTAAGTGTGCTAAACATTTGCAAGATAATATGCGCGATTTGATGGGCAAAGGGGAATATCGCGAAGGCTTTATTAATACCTTAAATCAACGTATGAGTGATTATGCGGATTTTCATTATGATGATGAAAAAGATGAGCCCAGCTTTCCCATGCGACGTTTCTTCGGCGATTTAGTGACACAACAAATGGGTGAGAAAAATAAAAAGTGGGTGGCGGATCAAATTATTGATATTGAAGTACCCGATGCGCTACAAACCCTAAAACGGGCGGTACCGAATTTGTTTATGTAATAAAAAAGGCGGGGTAACCCGCCTTTTTTATTGGTTCACGCAAAAACTTATTTAGTGAAGTTTTTGTAGTTATCCATGTTGTGGGCTACACCGTCATCATAACCCGCATCGTATGGGTCGGTAACACGTTGCTCTTCACGCTTAGGATTAACTAGAAAACCACCTTGCCAACCTTGGATATATTCAGGGTCAACACCGGCTTTTTCCATCGCATCTACGTGTGCATTATAGGCTTGTAAGTCCTGTGCATTCATGGCTTTCTCCTCTAGATACAGTATGACTACTTCATGTTAAATTTAAAATAAAATGTAAAAAGGTAAACTTAGCCAGCGTTAAAGTGGGCTAGTGCTTTACCTGAGCTAAGTGCATCACGTGCCATAGCGGCAGCAGATGCGAAATCATTAGCGCGTCCTAAGTGACGCAAGCATATTGATGCGGAATACACTAAGGCATCAAATGCTGGGCCTTGTTGGCCTTTTAGTGCAGCGAGCCCTAATTCAGCAGTGTGTTCCGCCGCTGCATCAACGTTAACTGCATTGGCAATCTCATCGCCCTTGGCCATGTTCTTGGGTAAATCTTTTGGCAAGGGTACCGCGCGGGTAGATTGCTCAATGCCTAAATCCGTTGGATTAATTTCTTCACTTTGTTCTTCACCTTTATCGTGATAGGTAAAGAGTTTGGCCGCTTGTTGTAATGACGGTATTACACCACCTTCAACACCACGGACGATCATAGCAGAATCAAAACCCACAAAGCGTGCTAACTCTGCATAAATAGGCGGATAGGCTTTGTGCACATAACCGGTTAACAGGTGTGTTTGCTTTTGACCGCGAATCGGGCCCACAAGCACTTCAACCGTGGTGAGTACTGGGCGTTTTACAATGCGGGTACGTAAGTTCACTAAGTTATGGAGTGCAGGTGAAAATGCAGCTTGGTCTACATAGGCCCAACCGCAATCGGCTTGGGCGAGTTGTGCGGCAGCGCTGTTCACGTCTAATTCGACATTTTTGCCTGCGGCGCGTAATACTTTGCGATGGGTAACACCGTATTTGGGGCCCACGGCTTCTAAACCATGGCAAACTGAGGGCATACCCAGCGAGGCCATCACCGGTGCAATAAAGGCGGCCATGGGTAGGCCACGGGCGTGACCGTCGTAAGGGTCGGCAATGTCCAACACCTCATCCACACTGGCGGTGGCAATTTGGCTACGGTCAATGATAGCTTGTAGGACGCCTTTGTTTTCGTCGTCGGTTTCGCGTTTCATGCGTAAGGCGATGAAGAACACCGCAGCCTGAACCGGATCGGCGTCGTCGGCAAGGATCTGTGACATGGCCGCATAGGCTTCGTCATAGCTCAGATCTTTACTGTATTCTGGGCCTGTGGCCACTTTTTGAATACTGGAGCGTAATGCGAGTTGCGCATCCGTCATAGCTTGGGCTGTTGCCGCATTCATGGCAAATCACCTCTTTCGCGAAAAGGGCTTGAAGTATAGCCAGGTCAATGGGTTAGCTATATATCCCAATAGGGAAAGCCCGATTGCCAGTAACCCACTGTCTCGATTGGGATATACTATCTGCTGGTTGAACACGCTAAGTTAAGAAAATAGTAATATTGTTAAGCACTTAGAGCTATTATGTAGGAGAGAATTATGTCCGAATCCGCTGATATGGACCACGCTAGCGCCGTTGCGGCGTTCGAAGCCAAGCAATTTTCTAATGCGCTGCGGCTATTTATGCCCTTTGCCGAACAGGGCGATGCGGATGCCCAGCATCGGGTGGCGATTATGTACCAAAATGGCCTCGGGGTGGTGCGCAACTGTGAGCGGGCGCTGCATTGGATGAAGGCCTCCGCCGAGCAAGGCTATGCGGTGGCGCAACACGGTGTTGGCTTCATGTATTTGGAAGGCGAATGTGTTGAGCAAGATGCGGCCGAAGCGGTGCGTTGGTTTACCTTGGCAGCCGAGCAAGGCTTAGCCGGTTCCCAAACCACTTTGGCGCAAATGTATGAACAGGGCAACGGAGTAGAACAAGATTTAGAAAAAGCGAAGGAGTGGTATACCAAAGCCGGTTTTTAGGGTTGATTGTCAGGGAAGGACGGTAGGTGATTGCGATTTCCTCACAACATAACACATCAATTTCATTTTTGATTATTACGTAGGTAGCGTTTATGCGTCCAGCTTATTTGTTGCAAGTATTAGAGAAAGAATTTCAAAGTACCTTAGCCGGTCACCATACACCGGTGATGTTGTGGGGACCACCAGGGGTGGGTAAGTCGCAAATGATTGCCCAAGTGGCCGAGAATCATCAAGTACCGATTATTGATATTCGTTTATCGCAAATGGAGCCATCGGATTTACGCGGCATTCCGTTTCGCCAAGATGACTTAGTGGAATGGGCGATACCGGCCATGTTACCGAATGCAGATCGACATGGTCCGCAAGGTTTGTTGTTTTTAGATGAGATCACTTCCGCACCACCGAGTGTATCGGCGGCGGCGTATCAGTTAATTTTA
>CAZPAE010000039.1:0-10480 GCA_964584455.1 uncultured Thioalkalispiraceae bacterium | reverse complement strand
AGGCCACATCATCTGAGCACTCAGCCGGGCCATAGGCATTCATTAATGGAACATTAGAATAATGTTGCAACCAATCTTGCACTAAGTCAGGTGGTAAGGCTTCCCCAGTGGGTAATAACCAACGTAACTGCCCCAGTGGTTGCACATAGGACAACATGGCTCGAATCAACGAAGGCACAGACTCTAAAATCGTAATACCCTGTTGTTTCACGTAGCGCATCAAATGATTAGGATCTTGCGCAATTTCATCTGGCAAGATATGGACTGTACCACCACAAACAGGTGCAATTAAGAATTGCCAAACAGAAATATCAAAACACTGTGATGCGGTTTGGGCAATCACATCTTGTTCACTTAAAGATAAACTAGGCACCTTACTCAGCATGTTATTCAACATGCCACGATGTTCAACCATCACTCCTTTCGGTTTGCCAGTGGAACCCGAGGTATAAATAATATACGCCAGACTACGGCCATGAATCATTACAGCTGGATTATGATCCTTCTGACTATTCTCAAGCAGTGATTGCGCTTGACATAATGGCGGCGAGTTTTCACCTAGTGACTTCGCTGCTTTGCTGACATGTTCCCAATGTTCAAGACTACTTAATACTAAGCAACTATGACTCTCTGAAATCAACCCGGCAATACGTTTGGCAGGATGTTTGGGATCCAGCGGTAAATAAGCGGCACCCACTTTTAAAGTGGCAAGTATCATAGTCAGCAGCTCAATATTACGCGAGCCCATTAACGCCACAATATCACCTGGTTTAACCTGCTGCTCCAGCAAGGCATGAGCAAGTCGGTTAACGCGCTGATTCAATGCGTGATAAGTAATATCACCTTGATGTTCAACTGCGACGATTTTATCCGGACGCTGTTGTACTTGTTTCTCAAACCGCGCCACATAGTGATCCTGCTCCGCACTCGACCAGGGTCGATTCCACTGGTACAGCATTTGTTGCTGCTGTTGTTCAGAGAGCATGGCTAAATCAGTAATCCTGGTATCGGATTGCTTTATTAGCACATCGGCAATGCCCATCAGTAGACGGTAAAAGTGCTGCAACATATTGGCGATGCAATCCGCTTCAAACCGTTCATCTTCATAGGTCAATTGTAATAACAGCTGGTCGCCGGGGATAATAACGACCGTGATGGCATAGTTAGTATGGTTACGATTAGCAATATCCGATACTAAGAATTCAAGGTTTTCTTGCTTAAGCCCCACATCAAGCGGTGCATTCTCAAACACAAATAAAGTATCAAATAGGTTCTGTTTTGAACCCAGTTCACTCCAACTTTGAATATCCGCCAAAGAGGCATATTCATATTCGCGCAGAGCAATGTTTTCATTGAATAAGGCTTTTAACCAACTTATCACCGATTGAGTAGGCGAAACATGCCAACGCAACGGTAAGCTATTAATGAATAAACCGACAACCGTCGCCATTTCAGGCATGTCTGCCGGGCGCCCTGCGACTGTCACACCAAACAAAATATCCGTTTGATTACTATAACGGCTCAGTAAAATTGCCCATGCCCCTTGCACAAGGGTATTGACGGTTATTTTGTGTTGTTTCGCTGCGGTATGCAGTAATTCAGTTTCTTGCTGAGTGAGAAAATGGGCCTGATCGGTGACGCTTTTACGCTCCTGTGTCACTGACATTTTGCGACCGGTAAAAGGTAACGGGGTGGGTGTATCAAAACCGGCTAGACGTTCAGACCAAAACTGCTGCGCCTTAGTGATATCCTGCTTGTTGAGCCAATGAATAAATTTACGATATTGCGGTGGTTTTTCAACGGGCAATGGTTGACCGGCAACGATAGCACGATAGAACTGCAGGTAATCCATCATAATAATCGAAAAGCACCACGCATCCATTAAGATATGATGATGGCTACGAACAAACTGGTATTTCCGTTCCCCTAGGCGAATTAAACGAATCCGCATTAACGGCGCCTTGGTATAGTCAAACCCTGTTTTGCGTTCTTCAGCTAAAATCTCGTCCAGTTTGTCTTTTTGTGCTTGCTCACTTAACTCACGCCAATCCCAAATGCTAATGGGTAATTCAACATGCTTATGTGTAATTTGTAATGGTTGTTTTTGTTTTTTCCAAACATAAGAGGTACGTAGCAATTCATGACGTTCCACAACTTGGCGCCAAGCTGCTTTGAAGGCATCAATGTTAATATCAACATCATCCATGGTATGACGATATTGAATTAAATAAATACCACTGCCCGGGTGCATTAAACTGTAAAACAACAAACCTTGCTGCATGGGTGATAACGGATAGATACTTTCGATATTACTAGTATCTAAACCGCCGGCCGGTGATTTACGCTCTTGTACTTGCATTACGACTCCAACTCCTGCAATAAATCACTTAGCTCTTGTTCTGATAGATCCACATCACTCATGCCCATCTCTTCTTCGATGGGTTCAGACACGGTAGTGTTGTTGCTTTGTGTTTGACTTGGATCGGTTTGGGCTACTGCTGCCATATTGGCAATGGTTTTGGCTTCAAAGAATTGTTTTGGGGTAAGAACGATGCCCTGCTGGCGTGCCTGGGCAATCACCTGTAGACTCAATATCGAATCCCCGCCTAACGCAAAAAAGTCGGCCTCGACACTCACCTGTTCACAACGCAACACCCCACACCATATCGTTGCCAACTTAGCTTCGGTCTCATTGCGCGGCGCCACATACATTATTTCGGTTTGCGCTGGGGGCACTAAGGCCCGTCGGTCCACCTTGCCATTGGCTAAGCGCGGTAACGCCCCCAACCACACCCATTGACTCGGCACCATCACCGCCGGCAGTTGTGAGGCTAACGCCGCAACCAAGGTGGCTTCACTCACCTCACCCACTACATAACCCACTAAATAATCTTGACCATGGCTTGCATGAGAGTGTAACTTCACCGCCACCGCCTCCACGCCCGGTTGCGACTGAATCACCTGTTCAATATCGCCCAGCGTGAATCGATACCCGCGTAACTTCACTTGGTCATCCATACGCCCTAAGTACTGCACACTGCCATCGGCCAATACCCGACCTCGGTCACCACTGCGATATAACCGCTGTCCCGGCGCACCAAACGGGTCCGGAATAAACTGCGCTGCACTGGTTCCCGGCTGACCCACATAACCATCACTGACCCCGGCCCCGCCAATCCAGATTTCACCGGGTACACCTTGGGGCACTAAGCTCCCATGACTATCCACGATATAAATCTGCGTGTTCGCCAACGGCATGCCTAAACTCACGTTATTCGATGCATTCAGTTCTCGGGTTAACACGCCCACCGTGGTTTCGGTGGGACCATAGTGATTCAACACCCGCATCGTGGCTGATAAGCCCTGGGCTTTGGTCACTATCTCACGGGATAAGACTTCTCCACCGAACACCAAACACTCCCGCGCACAGAACACGCCAGGGTCATCAACCTCTAACAACCCCGCCCAATGCGAGGGCACCATCTTTAAGCAATCCACGGGGCGCGCGGATAAATGGGCCGCTAACAAGGTCGGGTCTGCTGCCGTGGCCTCACTCACTAACCGTAATCGACGCCCGGTTAACAAGGCCCCGAACAAGGCCGTATGCCCTAAGTCTGTGGCCACCGACGCTAAACTCAGGCACTGCGCCTCGGAAGATAAGCCCAACACCGTCTCAATACTTTGCACGTACTGGGTCAGATTCCCATGACTTACTTGCACTAACTTCGGGGTACCACTGGAACCAGACGTCGCTATCCAATACGCCGGAGATTGCGCATCGCGTACGGATGACGACGTGAAGGTAGTCGTGTCCAACGATAATGTACTGATATCACACCACTGCACGCCCGACGGCCAACCCGCCGGGGCTGCACCATGGCCCAACACCGTCTTCACCCCACTGTGCGCTAACACCTGCACCAACCGTCCCACTGGCCAACTGGGATCTAAGGCCAAATACGCTTGGCCTCGGTGCCAACTCGCAAAGATGGCCACCACTAATTCCGCACCCCGTGGTAAGCAAATACCCACCGCCGTATCCGCCAACGGTAAACGTGCGGCTAAGGTACGCGCCCGATCATCTAACTCGCCATAACTCAACGACAGCGACTCCGTCTCTAACGCCACCCGATCACCATACGTCGATACCATCGCCTCGAATAAACTTAAGCCGTGATTTGATTTGTACTTCACATTATCAGCAGATAAAACAGATAAGGGATCTTGGCGTAACGGTAATTGCTTAATGAACTGATTCGGATTCGCCACGACACTTTGTGTTAAAGCAATAAAATCTTGTTTAATACTATCCACCGTTTCCCGATCAAACAGATCGCGGTTATAACGCCACTTACCAACAAAGTTTTGTTTATCATCTAACATCACTAAGTTTAAATCGTGGGCCGCACCACGTTGTTCTGACAATAACGTATCGGCAATAAGATCTTGATGTGGTTGTTCGTGTACATGGGTTAAGGTAAACATATGCTGAAACAGCGGAGAACGGCTTGTATCCCGCTCCAGCTCTAAACGTTCCAGTAATAAACGAAATGGCATATGCTGGTGTGCTAGCACTTGCTTTAATTGCGCCGCATTCCTTTGGAGAAAATCCACAAAGCTAGGGTTACCACTTACATCACAATTCAACACAATAGGATTAACTAAATAACCAATCACCCGTTGATGGATAGGCCGAGAGCGACCAGAAGTGGGGGTACCAATAAGAAATTCATCTTGACCGCTGTAGCGTTGCAACAGCAATTGAAACAAACTAATAAAGAAAACATAAGGCGTCACTGACAACTGCTTGGCTAATTGGCGTACGGCTTGGCTCAACTCAGCGCCTAATTCAAAGCGACGTTCTTCACCTTCAAAAGTTTGTACCGCAGGCCGTATGCGATCAGTCACTAATGCCAGGTTAGCCGGTTGAGCAGGTATCACGCTATGCCAATATTGCCATGCTTGTTCCACTGTATCACTGACAATGGCTCGACGTTGTTCAGCACACCAGTCAAAGTAATCGTATTCCAGTGTTGAAACCGTTGAGTCCTGACTGACCACTAACTGTTTATAAGTTGCTAACAGCTCGTCAAAGAAAACTTCACAGGACCAAAAATCACCGGCGATATGATGAATCGCTAATTGAAAAACAATCTGTGTTTGACCATCTTGTTGTCGTAACAATACATCTGCACGACACACCTGCCCCATAGCAAGATCAAAAGGTCGATCCGCGCTATCTTCTACCCACTTTTGTATTTGTTCAGAAGACCAATTATCTGCCTGCTCAATATGCCAGCTAGCCGGGTTATCAGTAACATATTGTATAATGTCTTCATCGCGCTCTTTATAGGCCGTACGCAAAATACGATGGCGTGCATACACTAGCTCATAAGCTTGCTTTAATAATGAAAGCTGTACTTGCCCAGCAAACCGCACTGTATGCACCATATTATAAGCAGTGTTGTCAGGCGACAATTTATGAATAAACCAAAGTGATTTTTGATTTTCGCTTAACGGGAAAACATGAAAATAATCAGGATGTGTGTCTAGCCAGGACAGTATCTGTGATTTATTTTGTTTCAATTGCTGCTTTTGTTGATCCGTTAAAGGGCTATCTCTATGCGCCCGAAAACGTAGCTCACCTTTCTCGTGCCATAAAACAACACCTTGCAGCCATAATGAATGCATTAACTCCGCTAACACCTTAGAGCACTCCTTCTTGCCATTGTTGGTCATCTTCAGGCGTAGATGGGGCATGATGCACTGCCTGCTGTGCAATAAAATTTGCAGCTTCTATGATAGTCGGGTAGTTCCAAGCGAGATCTGGCTTTAATTGACGGGAAAATGCCATATTCAAGTCATGTGTTAATTCCACAGCATCCACCGAGTCAAGCCCAAAACTCACAAAACTCTGCTCTGGTGCTATCTCATTAACTGGTAATGCGGTTCGCTTTTCAACCCATTGCTGTATCCAAGATTGAATAGCCAATGCATCCGCATTAGCTATCTCTTTAACCATCGGTTTTGTACTAATAGCGCTTCCAACTGCAATGTTTTGTATAGCTGGATTTAAATGCTTCTCAGGCTGTTGTTGCAAGTAGGGATCAAGCATATGATCTTCACCTGACATATGCTGTTCAATATCACCGATGGTTTGTTGGTAAGAAAAAATAATTTCACTAAGTTGAGAACTCGTTAATACTTGCTGTTGGGCAAACGATAGTGCTTCGTTTAGACTGTTTTTATATTCTGTTTCTAGCCAGGTATAGGCATGCCCTGCCTCGCTCGGCAAGGTTACCTTCATTATCATTAAACTCGCCAACCGTCCGATGCGATCTTGCATCCAGCGCTCAAGCTGAACTGCATTTTTTCCATCAGCGGGGCTATTTATAATTTGTTGTTTCAGCTGCGCAATGTCACTTAGAAAAGCATCTATTATCGGCTTGGCATCATAGTGCCGTTCTATAAACTGCAGCAGGTCATCCGGTGCTTTATGTAAACGCGCCCCTAAAAACATCCGTAATGTTTCAGTGGGCCCTTCAAAAATACGTAAAATTCTCGCATCACGCAAAATTTGTGGTGCAATGTTTGTTTCGATATAACCACGACCACCTAGCATCTGTACTAACTGATCGGCGGCCTGCCAAAAATATTCTGGCGCAGTAATTTTGCATGCCGCATAAAGTTCAATTGGCACATCCTCACCGGCATCCAAATGATCGGCTACTGCATTAATTAAACTTTCAGTAGACTGAATCGCATAGTCCAGTTCACTCAAACGTTGTTGTGAAATAGGATTATCGATCAATTGACCGGTTGAAATAGCCCGACGTGCACCATAGCGCAACATTAATTGCGCACAACGCTTCATACCACCAATGCTCGCAGCAGAAATGGTTAAACGACCCAACTTCATGGCATCCTGTGCTACGTCCATGCCCTGCCCGACTTGACCAAGAATGGCTGCTTGAGGCACATACACATCATTCAAATGAATACGGCATTGACTGGTACCGCGCATCCCCATGGTTAACGCTTCTGGCCCAATATGTAAGCCTGGCGTACCCTGCTCAACTGCAAACCCGGTAACACCCACCATGTTGCCATGCTCATCTAAGGTTTTCGCAAACACATTAATGATACCAGCCCAACCCGCGGTACCACTCCACACCTTTGTACCATTAAGCCGATAGCCACCTTGCGGATCGGGTGTTGCCGTGGTTTCCATGGCTAAGGGATTAGAACCGGCGGCCGGCTCAGTAATGGCAAATGCGGCTAACTGTCTGCCACTGGCTAAGGTACGTAGCCAGGTTTTACGTAGTGTGGCCTGGGCATATTTCTGAATAGGATACACGCCTAACACATTGGCTAACCCAACAAACAATGATAGCGACGGATCAATTGCACCCATTTGTTGATGAATACTAATCGCCTGCCGATAAGATAAGCCCA
The DNA here is from genome assembly GCA_964584455.1 of uncultured Thioalkalispiraceae bacterium. GTDB lineage: Bacteria > Pseudomonadota > Gammaproteobacteria > UBA6429 > Thiohalophilaceae > CAZPAE01. The sequence goes on along the minus strand of CAZPAE010000039.1, from coordinate 3,025 downwards.
AACCACCTTCTGCCTCGGATACTTGTAAGCCTAATAAGCCTTTGTTACCCATATCCAGCACAATATACGGTGGTATGCTACGGCGCTCATCGATTAACCGAGAATTAATACGCTGGCTTGCATAAGCTCTTAACCAAACCAATATGTCACGAACTTGCTCATCACCGGGTTTATCTTCAGTAATACTCATGGGTTGTTGCCACTGATGGACGACTTTAAGTTCATCAGTTAAATACGCATCACGCATGGCTAAACGGCGAATTTTACCACTAGTGGTGCGCAACAAACTGGCTGGCTTAATGAAGACCAACCCATATACTTGTAAATTATGTAACTCAGAAACAGCACGGCGAATTTGCGTTGTCAGATCTTGGTAATCTAATTTACGTAGTGCTGAACGCTCTACTTCTTGGGTAATAACTAGTTTTTCTTCACCGTCAACCTCAATGGAAAAAGTAGCCCCAATACCTGCAGATAAAGCTGGGTGCACGGCTTGTACCGTCTGCTCAATGTCTTGGGGATAATAATTCTGACCACGAATCACGATCAGCTCTTTTAGACGACCGGTCACATATAACTGTTTTTCAGAAAGAAAGCCTAAATCGCCTGTACGCATGTAGTGCGTGGTATCATCACCATCAATGGTTGCTTCAAATATGGTGTGGGTAGTTTCCTGATTTTGCCAATAGCCTTTGGCAACACTCTCACCACTTATCCAAATCTCACCCACTTGATTATCGGATAACGCTTGCGCTGTCTCAGGCTGGACAATTTTGACTAATTGGTCCTGGTTAATAAAACCTGAGCTTGTCACATCAATATGATTTTCTGCGCTCGTCTCGACAACTTGATTCTGCGCTAACTGTTGTGTATCAAGTTTTTTAACCGGCAACTGCTGTTGGGTATATACCCCGGAAACCATCAGTGTGTTTTCTGCTAAGCCATAACAAGGGTAAAAAGTATTTATCTGAAACCCACAACTGGCAAAATTATCTGCAAAATGTTGCATGGTCTGTGCCCGAATTGGTTCAGCACCATTGAAGGCATTACGCCAACAAGTGAGATCCAGTTGTGCTTTATCGGCATCGGAGATTCGTTTAACACAATATTCATAAATAAAGTTAGGCCCACCGGACACTTCAATCCGGTAATCGGAGATTGCCTTTAACCAACGTAATGGTTTTTGTAGCACATCCAACGGTGACATGAGGTAAGCTTGTGCGCCAATAAAAAATGGCGACAACACCATGCCAATTAAACCCATATCATGATAAATCGGTAACCAACTTAACGATACGGTGGTTTCGTCCGCTTGGAAGTTAGCCTGAATATTCTGAATATTATTAATTAAATTCCCATGGCTGATCATGACACCCTTGGGTGTGCCCGTTGAGCCAGAGCTATATTGTAAAAAGGCAATCGTATCAAGTGTGGTTTTTGGATGCTGCCAAGCATGATGTGAATTTGCCTCTAACTTATCTGTGGCAAATAGTTGTACTGTTGTTTTCTCTTGTTGCGCTTGGTCTAGCCACTGCGCAATAGGTGCCATTGCACTCTCGGTTGTCAAAATAATGCTGGCATCCGAGTCATGCAGAATTTTTTCTATACGTGCCCAGTCTCGCTTACGATTTTGTGGTGGATATGCGGGTACGGCAATTACACCGGCATAGAGGCAAGCAAAAAAGGCCACGATATAATCTAAACCGGAAGGGTATAACAACAAAGCACGTTGCCCTACCTTCACCCTTTGCTGTAGCTGAGCAGCTAAAGCCTTGGCTTTTGCTTGCAGCTCACCATAAGTGATGGATTGCTGTTGTGCCTCTGACAAAAAGATGTAAGCAGTCTTTTGTGGATCTAATTGAACACGTGCTTCACTCCATTCAATTAGCGAAGGGTACGATGTCTCTCCCTTGAAGCTCACGCCTTTTAATTGGTGACTTTTCATGGTAGCAGCCTGTCTCAGTTGGTATAAGGTTCTGCCATTGCAACAATGACTTTTCGGTTCCCCTCATACGGTGCTCTTCCATGTGCTACCAGCATATTGTCTAACATTAATACATCGCCACGCTGCCAATCGAAATAAACAGACTCTTCATGAATAACGTGACGTATTTCATCTAATATTGTTGTTTCTATTTCGCTCCCATCGCCGTAATACACATTACGGGGTAAATCAGCGATAGGAACAATGGATAATAAGGTTTCACGCACATGTGTTTCTAAATTAGAAATATGGAATAAATGTGCCTGATTAAACCAAACTGGCTCTTGTGTAATAGGATGGATTGCCGTGGCTTGGCAAATTTGATAAGTGCGTAACTCACCATCAGGTTTCCATTCAAATTGAATGTCTTGTTGTCGGCAATAAGACTCAACTTGTTGTTTGTCTTGCGTGTTAAATGCTTTTTGCCAATCCAGATCTAAACCATTACCGTAGTTTCGTACATAACGTAATTTTCGTTGTTCAAAACGCTGTCTAATGGCTTTATCGATTTTTTGGTAAATGCGACGACTATCAGCAATCGGTGTTTGTCCACCAGTGTCACTGGGAGTAACACAATGAAACCATATTTTCATTGGCCATTGTGTGGTATAGGCCTGCTCATTATGCAGTGGAATGGTTTGGTGAGCGGGATACTCTGTTGACGTGTATACCCCTTTGCCTAAATCGGTACGCGGTGTTGAACCAAATTCATAAGTTAACAGTTCAAACCCAAACTGTTTCACAAAACGATAAAAGTCTGCTTCTTCAGGTAAAGCAAACCCCCTAAATAAAATACCACCAATGGTTTGTAGATTTTTGTCGACCCGTTTTTTTATTTCAGGCCAATGTAATATAAAGTCGTTATGGTCTGTAGGTTGAACCAGTAATGGCAATGACTGTTGTGACTGTAACGATTGAACGCTGAGTTCACTGACGATGGGCGATAACGCTTCTGTAGTCATTCGAGGTTTCCTTAACCTTGTTCTTTGTCCTTAGCTGCAATCAAGTAATGACTTGGCTTGTTGCTTCACTTCGAAAACA
>CAZPAE010000038.1:10217-10496 GCA_964584455.1 uncultured Thioalkalispiraceae bacterium | reverse complement strand
TCCATTTCTGCATAAAAAAATGCCCTGCTAAAAGCAGGGCAAGGGTGTGTTGCGCATCTCTGCGCAGGGGGAGGAATCATCATGAAGCCTCTATAAGAGGCAAACTACCTAACCACTTACTACATCGGCAGCTAAAACGAGGACTTTAAGCTTATTTACAAATAATTTTGTTGCGGGCAAAACGGCGGGGAAACCCGAGAGAAGATATAACTATTTGATTTTATTAGTTATTTAATTTTGAGTATGGTGTGGCCGCAGTACGAGGCTGATTCTAGGCAG
>CAZPAE010000038.1:0-10197 GCA_964584455.1 uncultured Thioalkalispiraceae bacterium | reverse complement strand
AGTTTTACCATAGAAAAGTTATCGAAATGAGCCAATTTTTGGCGAGATACCGAGCATTTTGGCTATGTCCTGCTCTACTCATCCAGCTTCGCCTTCATGGCTATACGCTAAGCCCATGAGGCTGCTAATCTGCGTTGCTGTCACGCCAAATAGGGGTTTTGCCGCTAGATTTAGCAATCAGATCCAAATGTGCTTCGTGCTCAACCAACTCGGGCTCGGTTGCCTTGATTACTTTTAAAGCAGGTCGGTTTTGCTTGAGCTTGCGAACCCCACTGGCACTGTTACTGGAGCCCGCTTCCATTTCATCAGCACCCAATCCCAGCGAGGTTTGGCCACCGGTCATGGCTAAATAGACTTCAGCGAGGATCTCCGCATCCAACAACGCACCGTGTAAATCCCGTTGTGAGTTATCTACACCGTAACGTTTACACAATGCATCTAAGTTATTCTTTTGGCCAGGATGTAGTTTGCGGGCCATTTGTAATGTATCGGTGATAACACAATATTCCATCAGGCCTGGCCATTTAGACCGTTCACGAACAAATTCGCTGTTGAGAAAACCCACATCGAAAGGTGCGTTATGAATAACCAGTTCGGCACCCTGTAAATATTGGAATAGATCCTCAGCAATATCATTGAAACGGGGTTTATCCATCAGCATTTCGGTGCTGATGCCATGCACTTCAAATGCACCTTCTTCCACTTCCCTATCGGGATTCAAATACGTATGAAATCGATTCCCCGTTAAACGCCGATTAACCAGCTCAACACAACCTATTTCAATCACCCGGTGCCCATCTTGGGCATCAAGACCTGTGGTTTCTGTATCTAGAACGATTTGTCGCATCTTTATCCTATTGTTATAACTCGTCGATGCCTTGATTGGCTAATTGATCGGCACGTTCATTTTCAGGATGCCCTGAATGACCTTTGACCCAATGCCACTCTACCTGATGTTGGCTAGCAAGGGTATCCAAGCGTTGCCAAAGATCCGCATTCTTCACCGGTTTCTTGTTGGCTGTCCGCCAACCTCGTGCTTTCCAGTTGGTGATCCATTCGGTGATCCCTTTACGGACATATTCTGAATCGGTGGTTAATTGTACCTCACAAGGTTGCCGCGTTAAGCTTTCTAAGGCTTTAATGGCAGCCATCAGCTCCATTCGATTATTAGTCGTATTTGCCTCGCCACCATATAATTCTTTCTCATGGCCATTGTAACGTAACAATACACCCCAACCACCTGGGCCTGGATTACCACGACAGGCCCCATCTGTAAAAATCTCAACCACTTATAACTTGTCCCGTTTTTGATGTTGCTGAAAAGGCTCAACTAAGCCTGTTGCCACAATTTTCGTTTTCGGTCGCCAACGTTCGCGAATGGGTGTCACTGTCACGACCCTTTTACGTGCCACAATCAAATTAGCTGCACCGAAAATCGGCCATAACCGTTGACCCGCTGTCTCCCAAAATTGCAGACGCTCTAAAATAGCTTGGCGCTTAACCGGCGGACGATAGTAATAGCCTTTGACTTTCACAATATCAAACCCCAGCAGAGCTAACCAATCTTTGATCCGTGTAGTACTCAAAAAACGACCACACCAAGGCACACACTTGCGCCAGCCCAGTAGCCAACGCCACATCAACCAATTACTCCACGGATTAAAGACTAACATCAGTACATGACCTTCTGGAATCAGCACACGTTCTACTTCGCGTAATACAGCATGGGGCTGTTGTGAAAACTCCAGCACATGGGGTAACACAATGACATCCATACTATCGGTTTGGATCGGCAACGACTCTGGTACGCCTTGAAAACCACGGGTATTCATCGTTAAATTAGCTGGTGGAAAATCCATCACTTCACAATGGGAAACCCGGGATCCACTCAACCAATTGGCTTCATTCAATCTTCCCACTTGTAACAAGTGATAACCAAATAAATCAGCTACACTTTCGGTGACAAGTTGTCTTTCACAATCGGCCACTGATTTACCTAGTGGAGTCTGATACCATGTCTGCAAATTGAACCAGGCCTGATCAAGATCACCACAACGGTTGAACTGTTTTTGATGGTGTTTTTTCTTAAACATTTTTAGTTTGTGAACGATTTAACACATATTAAAGACAAATGTACTTGGTGGCCGTTTCACTTGACCCTCTGTGCTAGCATGAATACCATATAAATAGTTAAGTATATCAATTATTTAAAATAACGATGAAACGAATCAATTTAATTATACCACTACTGTTATCAATGACAGGTTGTGCACTCCAACCAACCTCAAACCCTAAACAAACTACGGTCACACAGATTACTGAAAAGCCGGCAATCTATCATGTGGAAGGCGACGCCCATTTACCCGCGGCCACTTATGAAATTACCCATCCACTGACAACCGATGATGTTGAGCTCGCGAACAGTGAACCTAACGACGTCGAACAAACACCGGTTACCGCAGCAAATAAAAGTGATGATATTTGGGACCGTATTCGAGCGGGTTTTACATTAGCCGATCGAGAACACCCTCGTATTGCCCAACAACTTAAATGGTATGCACGTCATCAAGAATATCTCGATCGTGTCAGCGAACGTGCTCAACCTTATATGTATTACATCGTTGAAACTTTACAAGAGAACGATATCCCATTAGAAATAGCACTTCTGCCGATTGTAGAAAGTGCCTTTAAACCTTTTGCCTATTCCCATGGTCGTGCTTCAGGTATTTGGCAATTTATTCCTTCTACCGGTCGCATGTATGGTTTAAAACAAAACTGGTGGTATGACGGACGTCGCGATGTTTATGCATCAACGCAGTCGGCCGTCAAATTACTCAAAGCCTTGCATAAGGAATTCAATGGCGATTGGATGTTAGCATTAGCGGCGTATAACTCCGGTAGTGGTAATGTACGACGCGCAATTCGTTATAATAAACGACATAACAAGCCCATCGACTTCTTTCATTTACGATTACCCCCAGAAACAAAATACTATGTGCCTAAACTACTGGCCTTGAAAAAACTCGTTGCTGAACCGGAAAAATACAATCTCACCATCAGCCCGATCAAGGACCAACCTTATTTTGAGAAGATCGATGTAGGTTCTCAAATTGATTTAGCTTTAGCAGCACAAATGGCTAAATTAGATTTAGACAAACTTTATAAACTGAACCCCGGGTTTAATCGTTGGGCTACTTCACCTAGTGGCCCGCACCATTTATTAATTCCCTTAAGTCATGCAGATACGTTCAAACAAAATCTAGCACTACACCCCCCTGAAAAGCGGGTTCAATGGCAGCGCCATAAAATTAAAAAAGGTGAAACGCTCAGTACCATCGCGACCAAATATAATATTAGTACCAGCACCATTAAACGTATTAATAAAATCAAAGGCACCCGTCTACGTGCCGGTCGCAGTTTGACTATTCCTGTAGCAAGCCAAAAGTTATCAAGCTATAAGCTCAGTGCCAACCAACGTAAAAAACAGTTACAAAATATTCCACGCAAAGGTAAGAAAGTCACCCATATTGTTCAAGCCGGTGACACCCTGTGGGATTTAGCTCAGCATCACCGCGTTAACGTACGCGCATTAGCAAAATGGAATGGCATTGCACCGCGTGACCCGTTGGTATTAGGTCAAAAACTTGTAATTTGGTCGCGTAAAAATAATGTCAAAGCCAGCTTAGATCTCAGCTATATCGACACACCACGAATGCGTAATATTACCCAGCGTATCGGTTATCGGGTGCGTCGCGGTGATTCCTTATCACGTATCGCTAATAAATTTAACGTGAGTGTTAGGCAGCTACTGAAATGGAATAAAAAGATTTCACGCAATAAATATTTACAACCGGGCCAACGTATTACTGTGTATGTTGATGTGACCCAAACCTAGTGTTGTAATTGAATACGCGGCACTGCGGCCAATAATTTCTTGGTATAAGCTTGCTGAGGATCGGCAATCACTTCATCTGTCGGTCCTCGCTCAACAATTTTCCCTTGATACATCACCGCAATCTCATCACTAATATACTCTACAACACTAATATTATGTGTGATAAATAACAGTGTTAGTCCACGTAGTTGGCGTAAGTGTAATAGAATATCTAAAATCTCTGCTTGTACCGATACATCCAGCGCACTGGTCACTTCATCACACACAATGAAACGTGGATTCAATACCAAAGAACGCGCAATACCGATGCGCTGACGTTGTCCGCCTGAAAACTCATGCGGATAACGCCAAATAGAATCTGGATCTAACTGTACTTGCTCTAATACTTCTTGCGCTAAACGAACTCGTTCTTGTTTAGTTTGGCCAATGCCATGGACCTTCATGGGCTCGGTGAGAGTGGTGGCAATATTCAAACGTGGATTCAGTGATGACATAGGGTCTTGAAAAATATACTGTAACTCACGCCGAAAGGGTTGCATGGCTTTTTGCGTTAGACCAGAAAGCCGATGGCCATCATAAGAAAAATCACCGGCAGTGGGATCAAGCAACCTTAACAAAGTACGGCCTAATGTCGTCTTGCCACAGCCCGACTCACCCACTAATGCCAGTATGTGACCTTGCTTAATCGTTAAGGACACATCATCTACTGCCCGAACATAATCTACTGTATGACGAAATAAACCTTGTTTAATGGGAAAGTGTACTTTTAACCCGTCAATCTGAATCAGTGTTTTATCTCGCTCTTGTGCTGACATCGCTTGAGCAAAGTCAGCTTGCATTTGGCTACGTTTTTGTTGTTTTAAGTTATCGGGTAATGCGGCGAGTAACTGTTGCGTATATTGATGTTGTGGTGCAGCAAGAATGATTTTTACTGGCCCTTGCTCAACAATTTTACCTAGCTGCATTACCGCAAGCTTATGCCCCATTTGTGCAACCACACCAAAGTCATGCGTAATAAACAAAATACTCATGCCTTTTTTCTCTTGTAACTCGCGCATGAGGCGTAAAATTTCAGCTTGTACTGTCACATCTAACACAGTCGTGAGTTCCTCAGCAATCATCAAATCTAGTTCACAGGCCCTGGACATGGCAATCATGCCCCGTTGACGTTGGCCACCCGAGAGTAGATGCGGATAATCATCCACACGACGCTCTGGCTCAGGAATTTGTACCTCACGTAAAGCCTTAATCGCTTTTTCCCTTGCCTCGCCATCGGACATTTGTGGCCAATGAATTTGTAACGCTTCGATGATCTGTTCCCCGATGGTATAAACCGGGTTTAACGAGTTCATGGGCTCTTGGAAAATCATCGCAATCCGTGAACCACGCACTGACCGAATTGTTGTTTCAGTGGCATCAATTAATTGGACTTCTTGGCTCGAACTGCCTTGCTCACTTGGATCAGGGTTCAGAGTAAAATGAATCTGACCACTGGGATGCGATGCAATACTATCTGGCAACAATCGCATAATCGATAATGCGGTAATCGATTTTCCACTACCCGACTCCCCCACTAGGCAAAATGTCTCACCACGCTCAATGCTAAAGCTCACATCCTCCACAGCTTTCACTGTACCTTGGCTGGTACTTAAATAAGTGCGTAACTGTTCAACCCGCAATAAACTCATTAGGTCTTTTTCTTCAAGTAAGGATCGATGGCATCACGTAAAGCATCACCTAATAAGTTATAAGCAAACACCGTTAAGAAAATAGCCCCACCTGGGAAGAACGCCATCCACCAATAGAAACTGGCTGACTGCACTGCTTGATATAACATTTGTCCCCAGGAAGGGTTATCCACTAAGCCTAAACCAAGAAAACTTAATGTTGCCTCGAACAAAATTGCCGAAGCCACACCAAAGCTGGCCGCCACCAATACCGGTGCCACACCATTGGGCAACATGTGCCTAAATAAGATAGACCGTAATGGCAAGCCACAGGCAACGGCGGATTGTACATATTCCATCTGTCTGAGCTTTAGAAACTCGGCACGTACATAACGTGCATAACCTGGCCAAGTCGTCACACCAATGATCACCATCATTAAATATAAACTACTGCCAAAAAAAGCCACAAAGGTGAGCAATAAAAACAACGTAGGGATCGCTTCAAAGATTTCGACCAGGCGCATTCCAATCATATCGACAACACCAGAGAAGTAGCCCATTAACCCGCCAATGATCACGCCAATTAACATGGCAATACCGGTCGCCACAAAACCAATACCCAATGCAATACGAGAAGCATGAATCATGCGACTCAATACATCGGCACCACTTTGTTCGGTGCCAAATAAGTGGGAATGGTCTTGGGTAGATAAAGGTGCTCGCATGCCCGTCTCACCATAGTCGCGCAAATAATCTTTAGGTGAATAAGGAATAGGCGCGTTGACGACCCATTCTACTTTACCTTGTCGCGCTAATTCACGGTATTGGTCATAAACCACGGTTTGGGGTGGCGATATAGTGCCATAGGAAACGATGAGCGATATCACCAGGCTAACAGCTAAAACGATTAAGTTAAATGACAAGCGCCGCTTTAAAAAAAACAAGACCACTACCGCGATGAACATGATCAAGATCACTACATCCGCTGGCGTTAAGTGGGTAAGTAATGGACTGGTTATCTCGCCATCTTGCTTGATTAAGTAGGGATGAGTACTGGCAATAAAGGGTGCAAACACAGCAAAGATAGCAATCACCAAAATCCAACCAAGACCTAGCTTTGCCGTCCATTGCGACATAGCGTCACTTAACACTGCTTTGGCATAACCGCTACTGGTTGCTGTGGATGAGCTATCAGTCATAACTGATCCTTGGATCCACGATGGCATAGAAAATATCCGCAATCAGATAACCGATCAGGGTTAACACACCACCAATTAAGGTGATCCCTAACACCACTTCTCTGTCTTTCGCCTTCACCGCTTCCACGCCTAACTTACCCATACCATCAATACTAAAGATACTTTCTACAATCACCGAACCACCTAGCAGACCGGGTAATAATGCCGCGGAAACCGTAATTAATGGTAATAAACTATTTTTAAACACATGACGCCATAGTACTTCTTTCTCTGCTACCCCTTTCGCCCGTGCAGTACGCGCATAGTCAGATAGCAAATTCTCAAGTACCGCGGTACGAGCTAGCTTTGTCAAGAATGCGAAACCACCATAGGTAAGACAAATAATCGGTAAAATTAAATGCCAAATACGATCTAATAAGAAACCACGAACCATCTCGCCTTGCATGGTGAGGGCAGCCAACACGGCACCTAATACCATCCCGATGATACCCATGCTTAAAGTACGAAAGCTGGCATATTCCATACGGCCTAAGGCATAGCCAACACCACCAATGACACTAGCCAATAAAAACTGTGTTATAAAACTAGGATCACCGGCACGCTGATTTGCAAACCACAATCCTAAGCCAAAACTGATCACGGCCATCAAAATACCTAATGGACGTTTAGGTAGTTTTAAGCTGAGAGCCACAAACACAAAGGCACCGAGTAAAACAAGCACGGCTAATTTAAAAGGATCAGCCATATTCGACCAGTGCGGCATAAATGGCATATCGTAGGCTTCCCGATAACTTAACCCCGAGGTGGGGAAGATATGCCAATACTGATCATTAGAAAAATATCCCATCAATAACACACCGGCTAGCATGGTGGGCACCGACCAAAACGCTAACATAATGAAGCTTGAGCTCACATCAAATACTTCACCCCGTTTGGTTGCTGCACGCACCCCGATACTAATGGCAATAATATAAATAATTGGGATAGAGAGAATATTGAGTAGCAGTGTAATCGGTACCCGTTCTTTTAATAATTCGGTCACCGGTCGCCCATAACTAAAACTACGCCCAAAGTCAGAACCTTTTAGTAACGAAAAGCCATCAATCTCCCCCACTTCATCAAAAGTGAAACCGATAGGAGAAATATTGTTTAACCAACGCAGATACTGAATAGGGGCAGGCTGATCTAATCCATATAATCGATTGTAGTGCGCTTCAATAGCTTTACGAGCTTCTGGCTCCATGCCTTGGGTATCCACAAAGGACTGTACACTGATGCCACCGGGTGATGCTGCCATCACCACAAACACAACTATCGTAATCCCCAACAACGTGGGTATCATTAAAAGCAATCGCCGTAGTAAATACGTCAGCATAGTAATAGCTTGTTAATATTTTTGCTGGGCAACGGGAACAAAAGTTTCAACCGGCGTGCGTGCATGATTCAAACCGAAATTGGTCACCTTCAGGTTTTGAATCCGATCATCAACAAAGACTAATGCGGCACGACGATATAAAAATGTATACGGTTGGTCTTCATATAAAAGCTTTTCACATTGATGCCATAAGGCCATGCGCTTATCACGATCAACGGTGGTTCTTGCCTGCTCGATGAGCTTATCTAGTTTAGGATTGCGATAACTAATATAGTTATCGCCATTATCATCAATTTGACTGCTGTGAAAGATTTGATATAAATCGCTCTCCACTACACTGGTCCAACCCAGAATCATGGCATCAAACTCTTGGGTATCGCCTTTCTCTAACATCACAGGCCATTCTGCTGCTTTCGGTGTTAACTGAATGCCTGCTTTGGCATAGAAATCTTTTAACAACAGAACAAGACGCTTCGCATCTTCACTCACATTAGGGAACAATAAATCAAACTGGAATTTCTCGCCTTTTTCATTTTCGATGACGCCATCACCGTCTCTATCTTCAAAGCCGGCTTGTTTTAATAATGCAATAGCTTTGTCCACGTCGGGCTGGCGAGGTGTTAAAGCCGGATTATGCTGTTTACTTTGTGGATTAAACGGACTTACTGCAATTTCCCCATAGCCCAGTAAGATCTCATCAATCATTTTTTGCCGATCAGTCAGATAGGTTAAGGCTTCACGCACGCGCTTATCCGTAAATAAGGTATCTTTGCCTTTGCGCTGATGATTCCAAGCAATATAAATATAACCATTAATCGGTGGCATATATTCAAAATGCTGGGTTCGACTAGTCAAGTCTTTATCATTTAAAAGCTTTTTATATTCGATGGGTCGTGCACTGTAGATATCAAGCTCTCTATTACGGAAAGTAGTCAGTCGTGCACTATCGTTATCAATAATTTTCCACATTACTCGATCATAACTGGGTGTCACCGGCCCCCAATAACGATCATTGCGAATCAACTCGACAATCTTTTTATCTGGGGTCCATGAATCAGGGGCTTTTAAACGATAAGGACCAGAGCCTAATAAAATCCCTTTGGATTGATTAAACGGTGTGGGGTCGTCCATGTATTGACTATAAAAGTGCTTAGGTAGAATTTCTAATGAACCAGAAAGTAACAAACTATTATAATAAGGCTCGGTAAAGGTAAATTGAACCGTATAATCATCTAACGCCACCACAGATTTAATTTTCTTATAATAAGCACGGTGACGCGGCGCATCGACCTTTTCATTCATAATAAAATCGTAGGTAAAAACCAGATCATGGGCAGTCAGTTTTTGACCATCAGAAAAAGTGACGTCGTCACGCATTTTATAGGTAATCACTAAACCATCATCAGAAATTTTCCATGACGTGGCGATATGCCCTATTAACTCTAAACTGTCTGGGTCATAAATTAATAAGGTTTCTAACACCATATTTTGTATTTCAGTGGCATAGGCATCGGTTGATATCAGCGGTGTTAATGTTTTGATGCCCGAGCTAAATGAACGAACTAACCAATCACCCTCGGCATAATCAGTTGCCTGACTGGCTTGATGAGCCCGTTTAAATGAATCAGGTAGCTCACCATTGCGCGTAACCGGTCGAGCATTAACAGCACGCGTATCTAACTCACGCAGACTTTGGCGTAAAACACGCAAATCCGTACTTTGTTCATTGACCTGTTTTTCAATTTCAGACAACCGTAGCCATTGTCGGTCAATCATGTACATGGTCAGTAATAAAACCAGGAAAATCAGCCCTAATAAACCAAACAGCATCCCATCTTTCGCTGTGAACCGTTTTTGCATATTTTTTATCCGTCCAAAGGTCTGTAATGAAGATTCTTAAACCATATAAATATCATAAACTTACCCGCTCAGCTAGCGGGTAATGACACTGTATCTGCACGCCTGTGGCAAGCTGCTGTGCTAGTGGTGTTTTTACTGCACAATCTGGCCTAGCGTAGCGACAACGTGGCTGATACAGGCACCCTACCTGTGTATCAGTAG
>CAZPAE010000037.1:0-10546 GCA_964584455.1 uncultured Thioalkalispiraceae bacterium | reverse complement strand
CCCCTTGTACAACGAAGCAACTTGCTCTGCATAACCATTAAACATCAGCGTTTCTCGTTTAAAGAATTCACCAATACGCCGTTCCCGTTTTTGGCTCCAACGAGGATGTGCCACTTTGGGGTTCACATTGGAATAAAAACCATATTCGCTCGGAATCGCCTGCTCCCAACTGGATACCGGCTGTTCTGCAACAAATTCTATTTTGACAATGCTTTTAATACTCTTAAAACCATACTTCCAAGGCACGACTAGGCGAATCGGCGCACCATTTTGTTTAGGCATCTGTTCACCATATAGGCCTACAGCTAATAAAGTCAGTGGATGCATGGCTTCATCGATGCGTAAGCCTTCTACATAAGGCCAATCTAATACTTTGCGCCGGGTGCCGGGCATTTCTTCTGGGCGTAATAATGTTGAAAAGCGCACATACTTTGCTTGCGAGGTAGGTTGAAAACGTTTGATTAAATCACCTAAAGAAAAACCAATCCAGGGAATGACCATTGACCAGCCTTCAACACAACGCAGGCGATAAATACGCTCTTCCAGGGTATGGGGTTTAAGAATATGTTCTAGTGTATACGTACCAGGCTTTTCTACTGCACCGCTAATGGTAATCGACCAAGGATCAGTGGTGAGCTGTTTGGCTTTTTTGGCAGGGGAATATTTATCGGTTCCAAATTCGTAAAAATTGTTATAGTGGGTAATATCCTGATAACTAGTAAGCGCTTCGTCTAGCCGATATTGTGGTGGCTGGGTATGTTTTAAAGCGGGGTTACCATAGCCTGCCTGCGCAACAGAGGTAAATAAAGGAGCCAATGCCAACCCGGCTGAGGCCTGCATAAATTGGCGACGCGCCAAATAAACCTTGTGATCGGTAATTTCTGAACTCTTGATGTCTTCAGGACGCTTGATTAACATACCTACTCCTAAATTGTGCTGCGCTTAGTAATTAGAGAGCCAATGAACTGCTAAAAGTTCAGCATACTCGGAAGAAAAATCAATCCGAAACAGGAAATCGGGACAAATTTCGTTTCTATCAATGGGCCCAGCAACAAGGTTTTGAGAAAATGACCACGGTATCTAAACAACGCCAAATTAATAAAACCATGGTTCAAGTAAGCCGGGCCAAAGGCGAAACCCGCACCTTCCAAATTTATGATGATAAATATCTCGATGTGACCATCGATAATTTATTCGGCCAAAAGAACTATCAGCTTAATCTATGCATGCTTGAACCCTGGCCAGTGCGTAACCGCGATATTTCCTGGCGTTGGTTATTGAGCATGGCTTATTTTGGCTTTGCCGCGATTGCTTATCTTATCTATATCATTAATCATCCGGCTAACGATATATTAAGCCGACTGATTCCGTTTTTCGTGATCTTTATCCTGCTCTTACTCGGCTCGTTGTTAATGTTCTTATATCGCTCCCCTAATGTCACCGAGTTTCGCAGTCGATATTGTGGCTGTGTGCTGATTAGCCTTGTGTATGGTAATCCTGCGAAAGAACCGTTTAATCAATTTGTTGATGAATTAAAACAACGGATTCTTGCTGCCAGTCAAGCAGTAAAAATTGATAAACATCGCATGCTGATTAATGAGATTACCAAGCTACGACGTTTGCGTAACGAAGGGGTGATTTCAGAGCGGGATTATGTTGCCGCCTCAAGGCGTATCCCTAATATGCGTGCCTAAGCAAGGTAACACGCCCTAGCGTATTACCTTAGCTCAGCCTTGTTATGCAGCGGCTTTGTTGCGACCTTTTCGAAATACAAACTGTTCGCCATCAATATCCACTTCAATCATGTCACCGGGTACAAATTTACCGGCTAAGATCTCTTGCGCTAATGGGTTTTCCATTTGCTGTTGAATAGCCCGCTTTAATGGTCTTGCGCCATACACTGGATCGAACCCAGCTTCACCGATTTTATCTAATGCGGCTTCACTGACATCGATACCTAAATCCCGATCCTTCAACCGTTTAGCCAAATACTCGATTTGTATCGTCGCAATAGCGCGGATTTGTTGTTGTGCCAGTGGGTGGAACACCACCACTTCATCGATGCGATTAATAAACTCTGGACGGAAGTGCTGTGCCACACTTTCCATCACTGCCGTTTTCATAGCATCGTAGTTTTCCTCACCACTGAGGTCTTGAATATGTTGCGAACCAATATTGGAGGTCATCACAATCACGGTATTGCGAAAATCAACTGTACGACCTTGCCCATCGGTCAAGCGCCCATCATCCAATACTTGTAGCAAAACATTGAACACATCTGGATGAGCTTTTTCTACTTCGTCTAGCAGAATCACCGAATAGGGTTTACGACGTACCGCCTCGGTTAAATAGCCACCTTCTTCATAGCCCACATAACCTGGTGGTGCACCAATTAACCGTGCTACCGAGTGTTTTTCCATAAACTCGGACATATCGATACGCACCATGGCCTCTTCAGTGTCAAACAAGAACGACGCCAAGGTTTTAGTTAATTCGGTTTTACCCACACCGGTGGGACCTAAAAATAGGAACGAACCATTAGGCCGATTCGGATCGGCTAAACCAGCACGTGAACGACGAATCGCATCAGCAACAGACTTCACCGCTTCATCTTGCCCTACCACGCGTTGATGTAATGCCTCTTCCATCCGTAATAGTTTGTCACGTTCGCCTTCTAGCATTTTAGATACTGGAATACCGGTCCACTTGGATACGACTTCGGCAATCTCTTCATCCGATACTTTATTGCGTAATAACTTGGTTTCCTGCATTTCGGCTTGCGCCGCCATATCCAACTGCTTTTCTAACTCAGGGATACGTCCATACTGCAATTCTGACATCCGTGTTAAGTCACCGGCACGGCGCGCGGTTTCTAATTCAATGCGCGCACGGTCCAATTCTTCTTTGATATGTTGTGTGCCTTGTAGAGCGGCTTTTTCTGCATCCCAAATTTCTTCGAGATCTTTGTATTCGCGCTCTGCTTTATCAATTTCTTCATTTAAGTTGACTAAGCGTTTTTTCGATGCCTCATCGGTTTCTTTATTTAAGGCTTCGCGTTCGATTTTAAGTTGAATCAGTTTACGATCTAAGCGATCCATCGATTCAGGTTTGGAATCGATTTCCATACGAATACGACTTGCAGCTTCGTCAATGAGATCAATCGCCTTATCCGGCAATTGTCGATCGGTAATGTAACGGTGTGATAAAGTACTGGCCGCCACAATTGCGGGATCGGTAATATCCACCCCATGATGCACTTCGTACTTTTCTTTTAAGCCCCGTAAAATTGCAATGGTGTCTTCGACACTGGGTTCGGTTACTAACACTTTTTGAAAACGACGTTCCAGTGCTGCATCTTTTTCAATGTACTGACGGTATTCATCTAATGTGGTAGCACCAACACAATGTAGTTCACCGCGTGCTAAGGCAGGCTTTAACATATTGCCTGCATCCATAGCCCCTTCGGCTTTACCGGCCCCTACCATGGTATGGATCTCATCAATGAATAAAATAATCTGGCCTTCTTGTTTGGCCAAATCATTTAACACTGACTTTAGTCGCTCTTCGAATTCACCGCGGAATTTTGCCCCGGCTAGCAATGCACCCATATCTAAAGAAAGAACACGTTTACCTTTAATGCCTTCGGGCACTTCACCATCGACGATCCGCTGTGCTAAACCTTCTACAATCGCAGTTTTACCCACACCGGGTTCACCAATTAGCACTGGGTTGTTCTTGGTACGACGTTGCAACACTTGTACCGCGCGACGAATTTCATCGTCACGCCCAATCACCGGATCAAGCTTACCTTGCTCAGCGCGCTCGGTTAAATCGATGGTATATTTTTCTAGTGCTTGACGATGTTCTTCGGCATTGGGGTCATCGACTTTTTGACCACCACGGACTTGCTCAACCGCTTGCTCAATAGCCTGTTTGTTTGCACCGGCGTTTCGTAACACTTCGCCAGCACGATGTTTATCATCCACTAATGCCACCACAAACAACTCACTAGAGATGTATTGATCTTTGCGTTGTTGCGCTAGCTTGTCGGTTTGATTTAATACCCGCGCTAAATCATTTGAAATATGCAAATCACCAGCAGAGCCTTGTACACTGGGCATTTGCTCTAAGGCTTCACCTAATTGCGAACGTAATAAATTTACGTTCACACCTGAGATTTGTAATAAGTGCCGAACTGTGCCGCCTTCTTGATCGAGCATCGCGATAAGCACATGTAGCGGCTCAACCATTTGATGGTCGCGACCAACCGCTAAGCTTTGCGCATCCTGTAACGCAAGCTGAAATTTGCTTGTTAACTTATCCATTCGCATGAATACATTCCTCAATCACTTTTTTAAACTTTAGTATAGGAAAGTACCTAATTCATACCAACTAGGCACGCTGATGTATTTAGAATGGGGGACAGATTCGACCCTTTCAAGCATTGTCGAACTGATATAGATCAAATCACCTGGCGTCTATGCCTGACGCTTTAACGATTCTAGGGCTGATTTTGTGGCCGCAACCTCGGGATACAGCACATTAAGTGGCTTACTCTGACCTGGCTTTTGAACAATACGCACATGCTCGCGGCGAAATTCACTGGCATTACTCAAACCACAAGACCGCGCAAGAACATCAATTTCATGGTTAACCCAATGCGCATACCGGGCAACACGTTCTGCCTTATCCACCACCACTAAGCCTTTTTGCAAACGCTTATTGTGAGTTGTAATACCAGTTGGACATGTATCTCGATGACACTGTAGTGACTGAATACAACCCAATGCAAACATAAAGCCCCGTGCACTTACGGCAAAATCTGCGCCCAAACACAGTGCCCAAGCGACATCGGAAGATGTCACTAACTTACCCGAAGCCACAACGCGAACATGCTCGCGTAAACCAAAAACACAAAGCGTGTCCACAATAATGGGTAGTGCCTCATTCAAGGGTAAACCGACGTTATCGGCTAATAGTTGCGGGGCAGCCCCGGTACCACCTTCGCCACCATCCACAGTAATAAAATCAGGCGCATAATCCAGCCCCCGCCGATGGACTGCTTCACATAGCTCACGGATAAACTGTTCAGAACCCACCACCACTTTAAAACCAACAGGGCGACCGGTCACCTCACGCACACGATAAATCATATCTAACAAAGAGTCACAGCTCGTGATATCAGGATGACGATTGGGGCTCGAAGACACCTGGCCTGCAGGAATACCCCGGATCCGGGCTATTTCTTCGGTTACTTTACAGGCCGGTAGCACACCACCACGACCTGGCTTAGCACCTTGGGAGAGCTTAATTTCGAATGCTTTGACGTGTTGGGCCACATCACGTAACCGCTCATCGCTTAACGCACCATGCTCATCGCGGACCCCATATTTGGCTGTGCCAATCTGAAATATAATGTCTGGTTGGAATTCTAAATGATAAGGCGAGACCCCACCTTCACCGGTATTCAGCCAAACCCCGCTTTTGGCGGCCCCTGCTGACAGTGCCCGAACGGCAGGCTTGGACAATGCGCCGTAACTCATACCGGAAATATTAAACACCTTATTGGCCACAAAGGGCTTGTCACATTGGCTACCAATGACCAAAGGTGGCATAGGTGTTTTTTCTTCTTCCAATTTAGGGAAAGTGGCATTCACGAAAATATGATTGCCTGGTACTTTTAAATCATTGGTAGAACCAAAGCCAACAATACCACCTAGCCCTTTGGCAGTGCGATAAACCCACGCCCGTGTGGCACGGTTAAAGGGTTGCTCTTCTCGATCATGGGCGAAAAAATATTGCCGAAAATACTCACCCAAGCGCTCGAAACGATAGCGCATCCGACCAAAAATAGGATAATTGCGACGTATAGCATGGGTTGTCTGAGTCACATCATGGATATACATCACTACCAGCAATACAAGCGCCGATAGTATTAATCCGGCAAAACCGATAACAACCCAATCGGCAATTTCTTCCATTAGCATAAATAAGAACCCCTAATACAATATGCCTAGATCATCGGCCGGGGATGCAAATACTTGATATGACTGATGGGTTTACTGTCGGGGGTACCTATCTCAAAGGATGAGAAGATACAATTGGCGGTGCTTAATGTAAGGTCGAATGAGCCATAAAAATGACGCCGATACCTGCCAGGATCAGTGCCATTTGACGAAGGGTTTCGCTAACCTCGACGCGCCTATGCAAGCCTGGAATTAAATCAGCTACGGCAATATAAATAAAACTGGCTGCTGCAATGGTTAATACATAAGGCACAACATGTAATGAATCATGCAAACTAAAATACGCTAACAGCGCACCGATAACCGTGGTCATACTGGCTAATATGTTAAATAGGAAAGCACGTTTACGGCTATAACCACTATGCAGCAATACCGCAAAATCACCTACTTCTTGCGGAATCTCATGGGCGGCAACCGCCAAGCTGGTAATCACACCTAAATGAATGTCAGTCATAAAAGCGGCGGCAATCAAGATACCATCCACAAAGTTATGAATGCCATCGCCCATGAGAATAAGCGTACCCGCCGCTTTTTCCCGATGTAGCTCGGGCGAATGAGCCTCACAACTGTGTTCATGGCAATGTCGCCAAAGCACCAATTTTTCCATTAAGAAAAAGGCCAAGATGCCAATTAATAAGGTGATGCCCAAGTCATGGAAATCCATTGCGGGACTGCTAATGGCATGGGGAATTAAAGCAAGAAAGGCAGCCCCTAGCAGGGTACCAATGGCAAAACTAACAAAGTGCGGTAACAGAGCTTGACGCAAACGATCTGGAAAGATCAAAAAGACACTGGCAGCAAGCACACTTAGCACACCACCGAGCAAGCTAAAAGCAATAATCCAAAATAATAATGACATAGAAAGCTACGTGTTCTCACCGCTAAACCGCCGCATCATACAGGGAAATGCCAAAAACACCTAATCACAGCATCGTCTTAAGCCCTAATGTGGTGTAAGCCAGATTAAACTGGCCATGCGACCTGTTTGTCGATCACGGCGGTACGAGTAAAATCGTTGTGGTTCCTGATAAGTACAAAACTCACCACCATAAATACGCGTTACACCACACATGGCTAACTGCTGACGAGCAACCTGGTACATGTCCAATAACCATTTGCCCGGGGATTTGTCAGTAAAGGCAGCCTGATAAGAAGCAGATTGCTGTATAAAGCAATCATACACATCTTGCCCTACCTCAAATGCATCAGGCCCAATAGCCGGACCTAACCAAACTAACAATTGCTCAGCCGCAACCGGCATCGCATCGAGGCTTGCCATAATCACACCATTGGCTAAACCGCGCCAACCGGCATGCACCGCGGCAACACAACTGCCTGTGGTATCCGTGATGAGTAAAGGCAAACAATCGGCTGTCATCACCACACAAACTTGATCCACTTGTTGTGTCACACTGGCATCGGCTTGTTGCAAAACTTGTGCGTCGGTATAAACCTGACAGCCATGCACTTGCTGCAACCAACGTGGTGTACTGGGTAAATCTAACAGCTGTGTTAGTTGCTGACGATTTGCTGCCACATGCGCCGGCTTATCTCCCACATGCTCGGCTAAATTAAATCCCGTATAAGGTGCGTCACTGACCCCACCAAGCCGCGTGGTACATCCTGCTTTCACATGGGCCGGCGCCGGCCAATTGGCAGGCAACCATTGTAATGACTTATCCATGTTCAGCTTGTTCCTTATCTTGTGTCAGTGCATCGATTAATTGTTGCATATCCCCAGGGATGGCGGCTTCCCATAACATAGACTCTTTTGTAACCGGATGAACTAAACCCAATCGATAAGCATGCAAAGCCTGTCGTTTAAATTGTTTTAATTGAGTTGCTAGGTTTTCACTACAACCTGCAGGTAAACGCAAGCGCCCTGAGTATGTCTGATCCCCCACTAGCGGATAGTGGATATGGCTCATGTGGACCCGAATTTGATGGGTACGCCCGGTCTCTAGTTTTACTTGGATAAGACTATGAGCTCGATAACGGGCCAATACACGATAATGTGTGCGGGCTGGTTTGCCGCGCTCTACCACTGCCATGCGTTTACGCTGCACGGGATGTCGACCAATGGGTGCATCAACACAGCCGCCGGCCGTCATCACACCATAGGTAATGGCTTGATACTCACGATCAAACTCGCGAGCCTGTAGTTGTTCAACCAGATATTTGTGGCTACTAATATCCCGCGCAATCACTAATAGCCCCGTGGTATCTTTATCCAGCCGATGCACAATGCCTGCACGGGGTACTTTAGCTAGCTCTGGGGCATGATGTAACAACGCATTTAATAAGGTGCCTTGCTGATTGCCAGCGGCCGGATGCACCACCATCCCCGCAGGTTTATTGATTACGATTAATTGGGCATCCTCATAGACGATGTCTAATACGATATCCTCGGCTTGCCATTGCCCCTGCTCAACCTGTTGCGCCAGCACTTGGACCTTCGCACCTGCTTGTACTTTGTCTTTCGCCCGCAATACCTTTTGGTCTACGGTCACAAAACCTTCACGAATCCACTGCTGTAAGCGGCTACGGGAATAATCACGAAACAATTGGGCCAAGGCCTGGTCCAAACGGCAACCGTCCAGTTCTTCTGGAATCTCGGCTTGTAACTGGGTTTGTGATACCTGGGACATATTCTCGCGTGGCTTGGCCGTGTGATTATACTAACAAACCGGTATACTACCGTATGCTGGGCTTTTTAGAACATTAGAGGACCATGATTTTGCGTATATTGAAGCTTTGTGGCTTAGTGCTGGTTTATTTGGCCATTTATGGTTGTGCAGCAGGCCCAGAAGAGGATCCGACCGAAGGAAGAGAAGTTGCCGAAATCTACGAGGAAGCTAGCGCGCTGCTGAAAGATGGTGATTACGAAAACGCGATTCTACTTTACGAGAAACTCGAAGCCCGTTTCCCTTATGGCAAATACGCAGAGCGAGCCCAAATGGAAATCGCTTATGCTTACTATAAGGACTCAGAACCAGAGTCGGCCATTCTGGCGGCAGATCGGTTTATTAAGCTACACCCTAATCATGCCAACGTAGACTACATGTACTATCTGCGTGGATTAGCCAGCTATGATTTAAGTGAATCCTTCTTACAAAGCTTATTTGATATCGACCCCTCTAAACATGATCCGAAATCAGCACGACGTGCTTTTGAATACTTCGCTGAACTGCTCAAACGCTACCCTAAAAGCAAATACAATAAAGATGCGATTCAGCGTATGACGCTGATCCGCAATAACCTTGCCCGCTATGAAGTCCATGTGGCGGATTTTTATATGAAACGAGGTGCCTTTTTAGCGGCAGCAAACCGGGGTAAGTATGTGATTGAAAACTATCAACGCACCCCAGCCGTGGCCGATGCATTGGCGATTATGACTAAAGCTTATGACAAGTTAGGGATGGATGATTTGGCTAAAGATACGCGCCGCGTGTTGGAATTAAACCACCCGGAACACCAGTATCTAAAGAATTAATTGTAAGATGTATGAAACACGCCGCTGTTCTTACACAGCATCGTCGCCTTCTTCGCCAGTACGAATACGCACAACCCGTGCAACATCACTGACGAATATTTTACCATCACCGATTTTGCCGGTACGTGCCGCATTAGTAATGGCTTCAATACAGCTATCCGCTTGATCATCTTTGACCACAATTTCAATTTTGACTTTCGGCAAAAAATCAATCACATATTCAGCACCACGATATAACTCTGTGTGACCTTTCTGGCGTCCAAAGCCCTTCACCTCAATTGCTGTCATACCCGCAATACCGATCTCAGATAATGCCTCGCGTACATCTTCTAATCGAAAAGGTTTAATAATGGCTTCAATCTTTTTCATGACGTTTTCCTTTATTTTCTATTGTCTTATGCCAGGAAATGCTGTTTGAGTCTGTGGCGCATAAGATATCGGGTATTGGACGCTAACACTAGTCTTATTTCCCTAGAATCGGCATCTTGGCACTATTTGCTGCGCCCTCGCTCAAACCCTGAGGTAATCGGATAGCGACGATCACGACCAAATGCACGTTGGGTAATTCTGACCCCTGGCGCCGCCTGGCGCCGCTTATATTCGTTGAAATCTACCAGCCGAACCACTTTGCGCACTATTTGTTCATCAAAACCTGCTGCAACGATATCTTGGATACTCTGATCTTGCTCGATATAGCGTGCCAAAATCTCATCCAAGGCAGGGTAATCCGGCAAACTATCACTGTCTTTTTGATCCGGTGCTAATTCTGCTGAAGGAGGACGATCAATCACCCGCTGGGGAATGACCAACGATTGTTGATTACGCCAGTTTGCCAAAGCATAAACTTGTGTTTTACAGACGTCTTTGAGTACCGCAAACCCACCGGCCATATCACCATAGAGTGTGGCATAGCCCACCGCCATTTCGCTTTTGTTGCCCGTGGTAAGGACTAACTTACGTTTTTTATTAGCCATGGCCATTAATAACACACCACGACAACGCGCCTGGATATTCTCTTCCGTGGTAT
>CAZPAE010000036.1:0-10617 GCA_964584455.1 uncultured Thioalkalispiraceae bacterium | reverse complement strand
CTTTAGAGAGTCCCCATTACCCCTCGATGCTACGGGAAATAAGTGATCCACCCGTGTTGCTTTACGCTAAAGGCGATCTGGCATTGCTAGCAAAGCCACAATTAGCTGTGGTGGGTAGTCGACACCCTACCCCCATTGGCGAAGAAACAGCTCTTACATTTGCCACACAATTGGCGAAACAAGGATTTGTGATTACCAGTGGTTTAGCATTGGGGATTGACGGTGCGGCACATCGTGGTGCATTAGCATGTGAAGGGATGACTCTCGCCGTTGCGGGCACCGGCATCGATCAAGTTTACCCACGCCGACATGCCGATTTAACGGAACAAATTAGCCAGCAAGGTTTACTCATTTCAGAGTTTCCATTGGGCGCGCCGCCGCTTGGGCGACATTTTCCATTGCGAAATCGCATTATTAGCGGTTTATCGCAAGGGGTGATTGTGGTGGAGGCAGCGCTGAAAAGTGGTTCATTAATCACCGCTAAGCAGGCGCTGGAACAAGGCAGGGAGGTCTTTGCGATACCAGGCTCTATTCATAGTGCCACCAGTCGTGGCTGTCATTGGTTGTTGCGCCAGGGAGCGAAACTTGTTGAAAACATTGAAGATATTCTAGATGAATTGAACTTGGTGACAGGTTCGATATCGTATAATGGTGATACCCATTCAGCGTCATCGATATCGGTACAGATGGATGCTGAATTTGAGAAAGTGCTTGCTGCTGTTAATTATGCGCCAACGAGTATTGACAGTATCATTGAACGCAGTGGATTGACGGCAGACGCAGTTTGCTCCATGCTCTTGGTATTGGAATTGCAAGATTTTGTCCATATCTCAAGTGCTGGTCAGTACTGTAGAGCAATTGGTACCTGATCGTGGACAAAATGGGGCTGGGATTGGTCATCGGCAGGCTGTAACAGGTTTGCGGGGAGTGATGAATGAAAGAAAATATTCTCGATGTGTTGATGTATCTTTTTGAGAATTACATGAATGATGAAATAGAAACCGATAAGGACGAAGAGGCGCTACGTTCTGAGCTGCAACAAGCGGGGTTTCATCAACGGCAGATCAGCATGGCGTTTGATTGGCTGGAAGGTTTAACGAGTCTACAAGACCAAGATATTCATCCGGCCCAACACCCTTCGTCAATTCGCATTTATACCAAAAAGGAAGTAGAACGGCTGGATACACAAGCCAGGGGTTTTCTACAATTTTTGGAAAATGTCGGTGTTTTAGACCATTTTGCACGTGAATTAGTTGTCGATCGCATCATGGCACTCGATGAAGATGAGGTCGATATGGAGCAACTGAAGTGGGTTGTTCTCATGGTGTTGTTTAATCAACCAGGCCGTGAAGAAGCATATGCCTGGATGGAAGATCTGGTTTTTGATGAAAATGCAGGTAATTTGCACTAAGCTAAAGAACAAGATTAATGAACGATGCCCGCAATAGCGGGCATTTCCATTTTAGGATTAGGTGGTAGTTAGGAAGTTACTTATGGGTAAAAGTCTAGTCATTGTAGAGTCTCCGGCCAAAGCCAAAACGATTAAAAAGTATCTTGGTAAGGGGTTTGAAGTACTAGCATCATATGGCCACGTACGCGATCTATTACCAAAAGAAGGTGCAGTTGATCCGGCAAATGATTTTGCTATGAAATATCAACTCATCGAGAAAAATGAAAAACATGTCGATGCCATCATCAAGGCATTAAAAAAAGCCGATGCGCTTTATCTGGCTACTGACCCGGATCGTGAAGGCGAAGCCATTTCTTGGCACTTGTATGAAATTCTAAAAGATCGCGGTATCTTAGATGATAAAACGGTCGGTCGCGTTTCTTTCAACGAAATTACCAAGCGTGCAGTGAAAGATGCGGTTGATCATCCGCGTGACTTATCTTTCGACTTAATCAATGCACAATTAGCACGTCGTGCGCTGGATTATTTAGTGGGCTTTAATTTGTCGCCGTTACTTTGGAAGAAAATACGGCGTGGCTTATCTGCTGGGCGTGTACAAAGCCCTGCCTTACGTTTGATCGTCGAGCGTGAATTAGAAATTGAAAAATTTAAGCCCAAAGAATATTGGACCATTGAAGGAAATGTCGAAAGTGATGGTTCACCATTTAATTCTAAACTTATCCATTATGATGGTAAAAAATTAAGTCAATTTACGATCAATAATGAAGAAAAAGCCAAGGCAGCAGAGGCTGCTATTGCCAAAGCGGCAAATGGCGAGCTGCTCATTTCCAAAGTAGAAAAGAAAAAGCGTAAGCGTAATCCTGCAGCACCTTTTACTACGTCAACCATGCAGCAAGAAGCGGCGCGTAAACTTGGGTTTACCGCAAAGAAAACCATGAGTATTGCCCAACAGTTGTATGAAGGTATCGATATTGATGGTGAAACCGTTGGTTTGATCACCTATATGCGTACTGACTCGGTCAACTTAGCTGAAGAAGCACTTAATGAAGTTCGTGGTTATATTGGTCAACGCTATGGCGATAAGAATGTACCTAAAGAGCCGCGTGTTTATAAAACTAAGTCAAAGAACGCGCAAGAAGCACACGAAGCTATTCGGCCCACGTCGGTTGAGTATGCGCCCGATGCGATTAAAAAAGATTTAAGCAAAGATCAATTCAGATTATATGATTTAATCTGGAAACGGACTGTTGCTTCTCAAATGATCCATGCTACGTTGGATACCGTATCGGTAGATTTAAGTGCAACAGACAAGCATGTTTTCCGTGCCAATGGTTCTACTTTAGTTGATCCTGGCTTTATGGCGGTTTATCAAGAAGGCGCGGATGATGTTAAGGGCAATGATGATGATGAGCGCATGTTGCCACTGTTAGAAGAAGGTAAAACGGTTAAGCTCATTAAAATCAAACCAGAACAACATTTCACTGAACCACCACCTCGCTATACAGAAGCGTCTTTAGTAAAAGCATTAGAAGAGCATGGTATTGGCCGACCTTCGACTTATGCATCGATTATTTCTACTCTACAACATCGTGAATATGTGGAAATGGATAAAAAACGATTTATCCCAACCGATGTTGGGCGAATCGTGAATAAATTCCTCACCGAGCATTTTACCAACTATGTGGACTATGATTTCACCGCTCGTATGGAAGATGATCTGGATGCGATATCTCGCGGTGAGCAAGATTGGGTTCCGATTATGAAAAATTTCTGGAAGCCCTTTAAACATCTCGTCGATGACAAGGAAAAGAATGTTGACCGTAAAGATGTAACCCATGAAGCCATTGATGAGAAATGTCCCGAATGTGGCGGTGATTTAGCAATTCGTTTAGGACGCCGTGGCCGGTTTATTGGCTGTAATAATTATCCTGACTGTAGCTATACGCGTAATGTCAATGATGATGACGATAAGGATCAAGAAGCCGTTGCTGGGCGTAAGTGCCCAGAATGTCAATCAGACTTGCTTATTCGCCATGGTAAATATGGTAAGTTTATTGGCTGTAGCGGCTACCCTGATTGCACCTACATTGAGCCACTAGAAAAACCAGAAGATACGGGTGTGACCTGCCCTGAATGCAACAAAGGTTCTATGCTTAAACGTAAGTCACGCCGGGGTAAGATTTTCTATTCTTGTGACCGCTATCCGGACTGTAAATATGCCGTGTGGAATGAACCACTCAACCAAGCTTGCCCACAGTGTAATTGGCCGATGTTAACGAAAAAAGTCACCAAGCGGCGTGGTGCAGAAATGGTATGTCCGCAAGAAGGGTGTGATTATGTTGCATCCATTGATGAAGATGACGAGGATCAAAATCAACAAGCTTCGGGCTAATACTAGACGCTTGCTATGATACCGACACAAGGTCATGTCAAACTCAGCCCAACTTCGTCTACTTAAGCAGTTTAAATGCCTAGCAGAGGACTGCCCAGATGATTGTTGTCATGATTGGAATACCCATGTTGATAAACAGACGCTTGATAAGTGGCAGGCAGTGCCGCAGCAAGCAAAACGGGATTATCTACTAAGTACCGTCCAACAGCTTGAACAACAAAATAATGAAGCGGTATTAGTTCGTAAGGATAGTGGGCAATGTATTCATCTAGATGAGCGTGGCTTGTGTGCAATACAAGATAAATATAGTCCCGACTATTTACCGTTAACCTGCCAAGTTTATCCGCGCGAAGAGATTGTTAAAAACCAAGTTACTTTTCAGACAGCACATTTGTCTTGTCCCGCTATTATTGATTTGTTATCGCAAAGTCCAAGTATGGATTTACTTGATAATGAGCAAGCACTCTATCAAGCATCCAATCTCGATATTATTAGTCAGCTGTCTTGCACGATACACCGCTATATGCAAGGCATATTTCAAACAAGTGAGTTGTATTTAGGACTAAAAATCTATGCTATATCCCGTATTTTAGCGGAGATTATGCAGCTGGCATTGGAAGACACGTTAACAACCGAATTAATTCATCAACAATACCCTTCTTCACCGGAAAGTTTAGCGGCCACATGGTTAAGTTGGCAAAACCAATCACATAATGATGAGTTTGCCCAGAGCCAAACGGCTATTCGGCATTTTTTACAACAAGTGAATACCAGTGTCCTATCAAAATATCGTGCGCAATTTGAGGCACAGTTCGGTGTAACGGTCCCTAATTTAAGTTTGACACGGTTTTTTAAGTGGCGAGAACAGGTTGATATTCAGCCCTTAGAGCCTTTTCTAGAGAAATATATACGGGTTAAATTTCTTAATCATGGCTTTCCTTGGAATCCGATACAAAATAATCATGCAGCAACATTCTTAGACTGTCTGATTAGTCTAGTGCTTTGCCACCATTTGTTGATTGCTTTTGACTTGGCCGGGATAGAAGTAGACCAAACAAAGCTTAAACAAATTGTTTGGAGTGTTGAGCGTCTTAATGGACATTCTAATCATAATATTCGGTTAGTTAGCCTTAAACCTGAGTTGCTTAATATCAGTGAGTATAATTTGCTGTTTACCTTACTGGTCTAAACGGCCGGTTTTTGTTATAAACTTGCTCCAGTTTTTTAATCTAGCCTTAATCCGATTTTAGTGACATGTCCGACTTATTAACTGATGCAGTTCTCGCATTACAGCACGGTGGTGTGATTGCTTATCCCACAGAGGCGGTATTTGGGTTAGGTTGTGATCCTAATAATGAAACGGCAATTCAGCGTATATTGGATTTAAAGCAACGCTCGGTGGAGAAAGGCCTGCTTTTGATTGCAGCAGAGTCGTCACAGCTTTCCCCTTATATTGCACCGATTGATTCTGGGCTGTGGCAAAAGGCACAACAAAAGTGGCCAGGTCCCATGACATGGCTAGTACCCGCTAATGAGCAAACATCACGTTTATTGACTGGGAGTCATAGTACGATTGGGGTGCGTGTAACAGCACACCCGGTTGCGAAATTATTATGTAAACATTTTGGTCGCCCTATTGTGTCGACTAGCGCTAACCTATCAGGTATGCCGGCGGCACGTAGTAAGGACGAGGTCATACAGCAGTTTGATGGGAAATTAGAAAGCATTGTTGATGGTGATGTCGACAGTTTAGCCCAACCCAGTGAGATCCGCGATCTCATCACCAATCAAATTATTCGGAGTCGTTAATGTCCATTGATATCGAACAAATTAAAACGTATCTGCTGAGCTTGCAAGATAGCATCTGTGATGCACTGTCAGAAGAGGATGGTACCAAATCGTTTATGGAAGAGTCATGGCAGCGTGATGGTGGTGGCGGTGGTCGTTCTCGCGTTATGGAAGATGGGGCAATATTTGAAAAGGCCGGTATTAATTTCTCCCATGTACATGGTCCGGGCTTACCGGCTTCGGCTACAGCACATCGACCAGAATTAGCTGGGCGTTCGTTTCAAGCGCTTGGCGTTTCATTAGTGATTCATCCGTTGAATCCCTATGTGCCTACCTCTCATGCTAATGTGCGTTTTTTCATTGCAGAAAAACCCGGCGCGGATCCAGTTTGGTGGTTTGGCGGTGGCTTTGATATGACACCGTATTATGGTTTTGATGAAGACTGTGTACATTGGCATCAAACGGCTAAACAGGCCTGTGAACCCTTTGGCGAAACGGTTTATCCACGTTATAAACAATGGTGTGATGAATATTTTTACCTAAAACATCGCAATGAGCCCAGAGGGATTGGTGGTTTGTTTTTTGATGATCTAAACCAATGGGACTTTGAGACGTGTTTTGCCTTTATGCGTAGTGTGGGTGACCATTATATTCAAGCATATCGGCCGATTGTGACGAAGCGTAAAAATACCGACTATGGTGAACGTGAACGAGACTTCCAATTATACCGGCGCGGCCGCTATGTTGAGTTTAACTTAGTCTATGATCGCGGTACCTTATTCGGCTTACAAACTGGGGGGCGTACAGAGTCTATATTGATGTCGTTACCTTCTTTAGTGCGTTGGCGTTATAACTGGCAGCCGGAACCAGGTAGTGCTGAAGATGCGTTGTATCAAAATTATCTTCAGCCTAAGGATTGGGTTTAATACGATGGAATTTATATTCCATTAATTTTTGCACGAAGAAAGAGTGGCTACTGTACTTAGCAATCGTTTCTAAATTATATGGTCGGTTATGGATAATACTGTTCGCTGCGAATAGGCCTGATTTTACCGCAGGGCCAATGCCTTCACACATATCACGAGTTGCGAGTCCGGCAGCATCACCGATAATAAATGCATTATCAATACGCGTTTGTTCTACTTTATCGCGAATAAAGTAGCTATAGCCTTTAGGCTGGTATGAGTGCTTGGTAATTAGTCCTGTCTTGGCCAAGTGTTTGATAAACTGCTGCCAATGCGGCTTGATATCGTCATTATTGTTTTTAAGTTTTTGTGCCATCCCGCCAATGCCGACATTAATATAACCATCCGCTTTAGGAACATACCAGGCATAACCCGGTAAGCCATTTTTGAAAAACCATAAATGGCACTGTGGATCTGGATAATCGTACGCGAACTCTTCTTCTAACGTGACAGCCTGTAATGTTTTAGGCCTAGGGTTAGCATCACGAAATAATTGACGATAGACAGGGCAGCGTGTACCACCAGCACCAATAAGATATCGACTACGGTATTGACCATCGATAATATATTCGTTGTTGGTGTATTGAATGTCTCGTACATTATGTTCAATGATTTTGGCACCACTTCGTTCTAGTAACCAAGCATCAAACTCATAACGACGAATAGAGTGTTGCACAGAAGCGGTGCGTATACTTAACAGTGGAAAATGGAATTTAAGATCATCAAACGTTAAAAAGCGGTGAGGGTATTGTTTAATATCAATTTCTAAGTCATCAACAACCTCTGGCGTAATCCAACCGGCACATAATTTCGTACGCGGAAAGGTTGCTTTGTCTAGAATCAAACAATCAACATTGTGGCGCTTTAGTTGCCATGCACAGCTGGAGCCTGCGGGCCCACCACCTACTATGATGACATCGACGGTTTGCATACCGCTATATTTTACATAGCAGATGGCGAATAGCTAGTTATTCTTGTTCACCTTCAATAATAGGCTCAATGATGATAACAACACGACGGTTTAGGGTGCGCCCAGATGCGGTTGTGTTGCTGGCGCGTGGCTCTGATTCACCAACACCGTAACTTGATAAGCGTTGTGGTATCACCCCGACATTAAGTAAATAATTTTTAACGCTTGCTGCACGTCGCTCAGATAGTTTTTGATTATAGCTCGCTGATCCGGTGCTATCGGTATGTCCGACCAAACTAAGATGCGTCTTACCATATTTGTTAACAATGCCGGCGATTTTATCTAATGTGCTTGTAAATCCTGCTTTGATCGATGTGGCATTGACATCAAAGGTGGTTTGCGCAGTCATGGTGACTTCAATAACATTTTGGGGTGATTTGTATACCGTGATATCGCCACGATTAATTTCATTTTGTAATTGTTTTTCAAAGTCTTTCTTTTGGTTATCCATATAATTGCCGACGAGACCGCCTGCAATACCACCGACAATACCGTATAAAACTGACTTTTTCTTTTTATCTTTTGTTGTAAGCCCAGCTAATAGCCCGATTGTTGCACCAATAAAAGCCCCTTTTTCTGCGTCGGTGAAAGGACGTTTATTACCATAAGGATCTGTGGCACAGGCGGCTAGTACGAAACAACACGCTAAAGAGGCAATAAAAGATTTAACTAAGGGGTGTTGCTGCATTGTCATAAGAACCTCACGATACAAAATGAATGTTTTTACACTAGCTGGGTTTAGTGTATTTGGCAATGATCAGCGCTTTATCTTGTGCAGTATTAGTTTTTTTTCTCAGTCCGTCGTGGACGACGATGATGGTGACGTGAACCATTGCCTCGTTTTTTATTGGAGTGTGGTTTTTTCGGTTTGTTCCATATAGGTGGCTTGGGCTCGACTAAGTCACCCTCCATACTCCCTGCAGGAATTTTATGACCAATGTATTCTTCGATATCAGGTAGCGAAAATACATATTCATCACAGGCAAAACTCATAGCATCGCCTGTTGAGCCTGCTCGTGCTGTGCGGCCTATACGGTGCACGTAATCCTCAGGGTCTTGCGGTAAATCGTAATTAATCACGTGGCTTACATCGGGAATATGTAAACCGCGCGCTGCTACGTCAGTGGCGACCATAATATCAAGCTCACCTGCGGCAAAGGCTTTCATTAACCGCATGCGTTTCTTTTGTGGCACATCACCGGATAATAGCGCCGCATTTAAGTCATTACCTTTGAGGTAGGCAACGATAGTTTCTGCTGCCCGTTTCGTATTTGAAAAAATAACGACCCGATGTGGATCATGGCTTTTCAATAAACTCAGTAATAACGGAATCTTCTCTTCTTTCGAAGGGTAGTACATACTTTCAGTAACACGTTCAGCGGTGATCTGCTCCGGTTCAATGGAGACATGCTGTGGATTATTCATGTGCTCGTAAGCCAGTTCTTGCACGCGTAAGGACAGCGTGGCAGAAAATAACATGCTTAAGCGTTGTGTTGGCTCTGGCATGCGTCGTAGCAAATAGCGAATATCCTTAATGAAACCCAAATCAAACATCCGATCCGCTTCGTCTAGTACCACAGCTTCAATGGCTTTCAGGCTAAATACTTTTTGTTTGAAGTAATCAATCAGTCGCCCAGGCGTGCCAATAAGGATATCAACACCATTTTCTATATCTTGACGTTGTTGTTCGTAACCTGTGCCGCCATAGACCAAGCACAGCTTGAAATCGGTTGTTTGGTTCAAGGCACTGGCATCTTTATGGATTTGGATCGCCAGTTCGCGGGTTGGTGCGACGATCAAGGCGCGTGGCTGATGCGCCTTGGGCGGTTTATCCGGCAAAGTGGTTAATAGGCGTGCAAAACAGGCAATCAAAAAAGCGGCTGTTTTACCGGTTCCCGTTTGTGCTTGGCCGGCCACATCTTGATTGGCCAAAGACAGTGGCAGTGTTTCTGCTTGAATCGGGGTGCATTGAGAAAAGCCTGCTGCTTCAATACCTTGCAGTAATTCTTTGGGAAGTGGCAGATCGCGAAAATGTAAGGTCGTTAAATGATTTTGTTCCATAGGCGCAAGGATACCAGACTTGAGGGGATGAAGGTGGGGTTGAAATGCATTGCGGGTTAGGCTCACAATGTCGGTTCAAGATACCGATAATGAGTAGGCCTTGTTTTTTTGGGCGCTAAGACATATTTATCAAATAACCAACGACAATGATACGTTAGCAACGGGAGAAATCACTTTGAGCGAGAAAATCGTGTATGTCACCGATGACAGTTTTGATCAGGAAGTCATTCAAGCTGAAGGGCCGGTGTTAGTCGACTATTGGGCGGACTGGTGCGGACCATGCAAAATGATTGCCCCTATTCTGGATGAGATTGCTGGTGAATACGACGGCAAACTTAAGGTGACCAAGCTGAATATCGATGAAAATCCGGTGACACCACCCAAATTTGGTATTCGTGGTATTCCTACCCTGATGATTTTCAAGGGCGGCAATGTTGAGGCAACCAAGGTGGGAGCCGTGTCTAAATCACAGCTTACCGCATTTATCGACAGTAATTTATAATTGTACCGACGCGTTCACAATTGGCCCCTAACGGGGCTGGACGCAAATCGAGTTTGGTGTTAAGTTTATTCTTGAGTGGTTTAAGTCATACCGTTATTCTATAATTAAAGCTGTTATATCCGTCATCCGATAAGACGACCTGCCGGTAGATTCGAAACCAAAATAATAGTAACTAGTTTAAGTTAATGCGCACGCAGCCTCTGCGTGGCATCTAGAGTTTCCCAATCTAAAAATTCCAATTCACTATGACAATAAAGAAAGGCCTATGAATCTCTCGGAGTTAAAAGTCACGCCAGTGTCAAATTTAATCGATATCGCTACGTCTATGGGTATCGAAGGCATGTCTCGAGCACGTAAGCAAGACATTATCTTTTCCATCCTCAAAGCACACGCCAAAAGCGGCGAAGATATTTATGGCGATGGTGTTTTGGAAATTTTACAGGATGGGTTTGGGTTTCTTCGTTCAGCCAATAGTTCCTATTTAGCTGGGCCAGACGATATTTATGTTTCGCCATCGCAAATCCGTCG
>CAZPAE010000035.1:0-10961 GCA_964584455.1 uncultured Thioalkalispiraceae bacterium | reverse complement strand
GGTTAAGGTTAGCGTTGCGGCCTGAATTCCCATGAACGGTGCGAAGACAGAACTTTTGGTGCCAAAGTCTTGATCGGGTGCATACCAAATAACGTTTTGTTGTTTTAACTTTTGGATCACCTTACGCATATTGAGACTGCGAATAGTATCGTGGTGGTGTTTATTGCGGGCCGATGTCATAACCGCTTCAAATAACGGATTGCGTGCCCGTTTATAAGTCGGTGTGTGATCGGGAATATATTGTGCGGCAATGCGGCCGCCCATTTCGATAGTGGTGTAATGGGCACCGAGTAAAATAATGCCTGTGCCGTGTTGTCGCGCCTGTTCAATATGTTCTAGCCCTTCTAT
Organism: uncultured Thioalkalispiraceae bacterium; assembly: GCA_964584455.1. Lineage (GTDB taxonomy): Bacteria > Pseudomonadota > Gammaproteobacteria > UBA6429 > Thiohalophilaceae > CAZPAE01. Next base: position 10,613 of record CAZPAE010000035.1, on the reverse strand, counting down.
ATGGATTAGTGGTGCCAGTTTTTCAGGCGTACCCCACCAGGCCAAGGCGGATTCAAATAAGGCCATCCCGCTAGAATAAAAACTTTGACGTAATAATCGGGCTTGTTCCGCTTTACTTAAGTTGGGAAAGCACAAGCGGATATTGGTGCGAGTAATACGGCGGCGCGAAGTCATGGTGATCAGGCTTAATGTGCCGAGTACCGTGCCTAATGTTAATGATACGCGTAGTGGTAGTTTGCTACTGAGCCATAATAAGCCTAGCCCTAACCATGTTGGCCAGTAAAGCGGGTTGAGGATAAAACGTGCTTGAAACGGGTTATTGTTGTTAGACATTCAGTAGATAGTAGACGCTTGGTGAACCGAATGCTAGCGGATAAGTTTTGACAATGTTCGAAACTCAGGGTGGCTGGCATCACCGAGCCACTCAAACAAGATAGATTCGGTATTGGCAATAATCGCACCTGCCTGACGCATGCGTGCAATGGCATTTTTGAAGTTTGCTTTACGACGAGAACAGACACCATCTTGGGCAATGATGACGTGTGAGCCTTGGTTTAATAACTGCAAGGCAGTTTGTAATACACAAATATGGGTTTCTATTCCAGTGATAATAACTTGTGGGCGGGATATATCATGTAACTGCTGATCGATACCCGCAGCACCACAGCTAGAGAAACAGGTTTTCTCATAGCGCGAAGCGGTATCAAGCAAATCAGACAATTCACTATGCGTTGCGCCTAAGCCTTGCGGGTATTGTTCCGTATAGCTGATCGGAATACCAAGGGTCTTAGCCGCCTGAATTAAAATTTGATTATTGCGAATGACTTGCTCAGCCGGCTGGTCGGGCATGGCGCCGACCAGCTTGGCCTGGATATCAATAATAAGTAGTTGGCTTAATGTCGCCTGGCAAAGCAAGGTAGACATACTGGGTTTAACCTAACCAAGCGTTAATTAATTTTACGTCCTCATCCACTAAAGTACCGGCAGCCTGTTTTAATCGCAATGTATTCACAATATAGTCATGACGCGCCCGAATATAGTTGCGTTGTGCACGGTACATTTCTCGTTGCGAGTCGAGAACATCCACTGCGGTACGGGTGCCGACCTCAAAACCTGCCTTGGTAGCTTCCAATGCGGTTTGGGTTGAAATCAGTGCCTGTTTTAGTGCATTGACCTGACTAATAGAAGAGATCACGGTGAGATAAGAGTTACGCGCTTCACGCTCAGTAATACGACGTTGTTGTTCGTATAGTTCTTTACTTTGCTGATATAAAGCAGCGGCTTCACGGCTGTTAGCATTGACACCACCACCGGCAAAGATCGGAATATTGAGTACTAAAGCCACGCTGGTTTGGTCTGTTTCAAAGGCACCAAATTGACCACCGGAAGAATCACTATCGCTGTATGTCGCTTCTAGATCTAATGTTGGATAGTGTCCCGCATTGGCAATACCTTTAGATTCACGGGCAATTTCCACATTACTTTGTGCTGCTTTGAGTTGTAGGTTGTTGTCCAATGCTGTTGTAACCCATGCGTCGATACTATTGGGTTCGGGGGCAACAAAGGTATGTTGTTCATTGACCGTCGCGAGTGTGGTATGCACCTGGCCGGTGACCTCACGTAAACTTTCTAAGCTGATGTCATATAAACGTTGTGCTTCAATTTCTTGTGCCACGGCTTGATCGTAACGTGCTTGTGCCTCATGCACATCGGTAATGGCGGTTAACCCAACATTAAAACGCTGTTTGGCCTGATCCAGTTGTTGTGCAATGGCTTTTTTCTCAGCTTTGGCAAACACCAGATTGGCTTGCTCAGACAAAATATTAAAATAGCGTTCGGCAACACGAATGATCAAATCGTGTCGAGCATTGGCATAATTCGCTTCAGCTTGTAGCACTTGGTAGCCTGCTTGAGAAATCGCATCAAATTGTGCCTTGTTATAAATAGTTTGGGTTAAAGTTAATGCGTATTGATCCCTGTCGTAGTCTTCCCCTGCACTGCCATTACGAGATTCATCATACACTTCAGTATGTGAGCCCTGTAAATTGAGCTGCGGTAAAGCGCTAGACCAGGCTTTTGGTGAGGCTTGTTTGGCTGCGTTGTACTCTTGAATTGCTGCAGCATAGGTGGGGTCGTTTTGACTCGCAATTTGAAAAATATCAAATAGATCGTCACCCAAAGCAGTGGTTGAAGATAAACCGAAGAAGAAACCCAAAACTATTTTTACTCGCATCGTGCACATCCAAATTTTGTGTAAAAAATTACTGACCATAAAATTAATAGCGTGGCATGGACGGATCCACATCCTGTGCCCAAGCTTCAACGCCACCTTCTAGGTTAATGACATTCGTGAAGCCGTGCTGTTCAAGGTAGTATGCAACTTGTCGACTACGAATACCATGGTGACAAATCACGACTGTTTCACGTTGTGGATCAAGTTGCTCCAGTGCGGTAGGAATTTGGTGTATGGGGATAAGCTGGGATCCCGCTAAGTGATTGATCTCAAATTCCCATGGCTCGCGAACATCTAACAATAAAGGGGAATCACCACTTTGAGCCAGATGCGCCTGGAGTTGTCTTGCCGTAAAGCGGCGCATTGTAGAGAAATTTAGAAGTGAAAGCGATTAGGTTGTAACGCATTGTGTAATGGCGGCAGGTTTGTTTCGAATAATTTTTTCACCTGAAACTCAGATTGACCTACACGTGTAATACACATCGCTTCCATGGCGGGTGCATCGCCCACAATGGCGAATAATCGACCACCCACATTGAGTGTCTGTTGGAAATGCTCTGGTAGTACCGGTAATGAACCGGTTATGGCAATGACGTCATAAGGGCTACATAGCTCCCACCTCTGAGCGGCATCACCTTGCTCAAGCGTGACATTGGCAATACGGTGTTCGCGTAGTTTATTGGTGGCATGCACAAGGAAATCTGCCTGGAGTTCGACGCTGTAGACATGACGCGCCAGTTTGGCCAGTAGTGCGGTGACATAGCCACTGCCTGTACCTATCTCTAGGACGGTCTCATGGGGCTGTATCGCCAATGCTTGTAGCATACGGGCCTCTACTTTGGGGGCCATCATCACTTCACCGTGGCCAATAGGGACACCCAAATCGGCAAAGGCGAGGTTGTGGTACTGGGGCGCTACGAAGTTCTCGCGCGGTACTGCTTGAATCAAATCCAGTACGGTTTGGTCTAACACATCCCATGGGCGAATTTGCTGCTCGATCATATTGAAGCGGGCTTGCTCAGTATTCATCTCACTCATTTGCCTTCCTCATGGGGCGTGCCGTTAGCGGGGATCGTTAGAGTAAGGAACTTGTGTCGTTCAAGCAAGCCGTGATGGCGTCAAATTTTCCGATTTGGCCATATTGTTGTTTTGGTACGGAGGATGGCTTTTATACTACTTGCAAAGCGATAACCTATGGATTAAGTTGGGTAACATATCGACCGCCGGGGGTGTCCCGACCAAATTTAGGTATTTATCCAATAAAACCTGAATAATGGGACTGAGAAATACCCTTCGAACCTGAACCAGCTAACACTGGCGTAGGAAGGCGCATCGTTCAGCCTATCTCCCCACTATGGTTGCGGTCGTCAGAATTATGAGGACCCAATCATGAGCGCAATACCTGATGCATTCTTAAAGAAGACCGCCCAACTGTCTGATGAAGTGACCCGTGCCTTTGGCGCGTCGAAAAAAATCTATCTCCAAGGTAGTCGATCGGATATTCGTGTTCCCTTGCGTGAAGTAGAGCAAACACCAACCCATACTGAGCAAGGCATAGAGGCGAATCCGCCCATCTATATATACGATACCTCAGGGCCCTATACCGATCCGGAAGTCAAAATCGACCTACTCAAGGGCTTGCCCGCATTACGCCATGGGTGGATTAGCGAACGCAATGACACCGAGCAACTGACCGGACCTAGCAGTGAATATGGGGCTAAGCGCCAAAGTGACCCCTCACTTTCCCATTTGCGCTTCGAACATATTCAGGCCCCACGGCGTGCTAAATCAGGACACAATGTGAGCCAAATGCACTATGCCCGGCAAGGCATCATTACCCCCGAAATGGAATATGTAGCGATTCGAGAAAATAATAATCTGCAAGCATTACGTGCTGATGCGCGCTATGCGGCGTTGTTGCGCCAACATGCGGGCCAAGGATTTGGCTGTGCGATTCCCGATGAAATTACCCCTGAGTTTGTGTGCAGCGAAGTAGCCGCAGGGCGCGCCATCATTCCCGCAAATATTAACCACCCTGAATTAGAGCCGATGATCATCGGGCGTAATTTCCGGGTGAAGATTAACACCAATATTGGTAACTCAGCGGTTACCTCCAGTATTGAAGAAGAAGTGGAGAAAATGGTTTGGTCAGCCCGTTGGGGTGGCGACACCTTAATGGATTTATCCACTGGCAAGAATATTCATGAAACCCGTGAGTGGATTCTACGTAATTCGCCCATGCCCATTGGTACCGTGCCCATTTATCAGGCTTTAGAAAAGGTTGATGGGAAAGCTGAAGAACTGACCTGGGAAATGTTTGCCGATACCTTAATCGAGCAAGCTGAACAAGGTGTCGATTACTTTACTATCCATGCCGGTGTGTTATTGCGTTATGTTCCGCTAACAGCACAACGGGTAACGGGTATTGTCAGTCGCGGTGGTTCCATCATGGCGAAATGGTGTCTTGCTCATCACCAAGAAAACTTCCTATATACGCATTTTGAAGAGATTTGCGAGATCATGAAAGCCTATGATGTGAGCTTTAGCTTAGGCGATGGGCTGCGCCCGGGTTGTTTGGCCGATGCCAATGACGCAGCACAATTTGGTGAGCTGGAAACCTTAGGTGAATTAACCCAAAAGGCTTGGCAGCACGATGTACAAGTGATGATCGAAGGTCCTGGTCATGTGCCGATGCAATTAATCAAAGAGAATGTGGATAAAGAATTACATGATTGCTATGAAGCGCCGTTTTATACCTTAGGGCCATTAGTTACCGATATTGCGCCTGCCTATGATCATATTACTTCTGCTATTGGTGCCACTAACATCGGTTGGTATGGTACCGCCATGTTGTGTTATGTCACACCCAAAGAGCATTTAGGTCTGCCTAATAAGCAAGATGTACGGGATGGGATTATTGCTTATAAGATTGCCGCCCATGGCGCCGATCTGGCAAAAGGGTTTCCAGGTGCGCAGGTACGTGATAATGCCTTATCCAAGGCACGTTTCGAGTTTCGTTGGGAAGATCAATTCAATCTCAGCTTAGATCCGGATCGGGCCCGTGAGTTTCATGATGAAACCATGCCCAAGGAAGCCCATAAAGTGGCGCACTTTTGCTCCATGTGTGGACCAAACTTCTGTTCCATGAAGATTACCCAAGATGTGCGTGAGTATGCAGCTCAGCAAGGGATCAGTGAACAAGACGCGCTTGCAAAAGGGATGCAAGAAAAAGCCGTTGAGTTTGTGCAACACGGTAGCCAGATTTACAACAAACAGTAATCATTTCAACCCAGTGCAAGGATGCACAGTGGTTTTGCCTTAAAAATTTTACTTCATCCAAAACCTACTGACATAACGCTGTCAGGAGCGTATCGCTAAACTATCTCCTCAATAAAAAATGAGGAGAACACAATGAGTCTAGACCCAATGAAACAACACGGTGTGTTTAGTTGGAATGAATTAATGACCACTGATGTTGAGGCGGCAAAATCGTTTTATAGTGCTTTATTTGGTTGGCAAATCCGCGATGCGGACGGCCCCATGCCCTATAGTATGGCTAAAGTGGGTGAGCAAGATGTGGCGGGTATCATGCCGATGGCACCCGAAGCACAAGGTCAGCCGCCAGCTTGGGGGGCTTATGTCACGGTGGATGACGTGGATGCCTGTGCCAGCAAAACCGAGCAATTAGGCGGTAAAGTGGTATTACCCGCACAAGACATTCCTGATGTCGGTCGCTTCGCCGTGATAAGTGATCCACAAGGTGCTATTCTGATGATCATTACTTACTCTATGTAAGAGCGAAATGTGATGTCTGGGCCGTATTTTAGCAAACAAACCATGACCTTCTTGCGCAAGCTTGATAAGAACAATGATCGCGATTGGTTTGAACAGAACAAAGCACTTTATGAAGATGTGGTGCGTAGTCCAGCATTACAATTTATTACCGATATGGCAGATGATTTGGCCAGTATTTCCCCCCACTTTGTTGCGCAAGCGAAAAAAGTGGGGGGCTCACTAATGCGTATTCAACGTGATGTACGCTTTAGTAAAGATAAACGGCCTTATAAAACCAACATCGGTATCCAGTTTCGCCATGAACAAGGTAAAGATGTGCATGCACCTGGGTTTTATTTACATGTGGAGCCAGGGGATTGCTTTATTGGCGTGGGTATTTGGCGCCCCGATTCAGTAGCATTAGGACAAATCCGTGATGCCATTGCCAACCAGTCGAAAAAGTGGCTGTCGGTAACCAATGATAAGACGTTTAAAAAACAGTTTGAGCTTGTGGGGGAATCATTAACTAATCCACCGAGGGGTTTTGCCAAAGATCACCCGATGATTACTGATTTAAAGCGTAAAGATTTTCTAGCCTTACGTCCGATTGATCATGACAGCTTGTATAGCCCACGATTAAAAAAGCAAGTTTATGATAGTTTTAAAAAAACCGATGCGTTCATGCAATTTTTGTGTAAAGCATTACAACTCCCTTATTAATTATGCGTCGCGCTGATCGTCTTTTCCAATTAGTACAGAACCTACGTCATGATAGAGTGGTGACAGCACAGGATCTTGCCCAAACCTTAAGTGTCTCCGAGCGCACGATTTATCGTGACATGCAGGATTTGAGCTTATCGGGTGTGCCCATTGTCGGTGAAGCTGGTGTTGGCTACCGTTTATTACAAGGTTTTCAATTACCGCCATTAATGTTTACCGAAGAAGAGTTAGAAGCCTTATTACTAGGCGCTAAAATGGTAAGCGTTTGGACCGACAAAGGTTTAGCTCACGCGGCTAATCAAGCCTTACAAAAGATAGAGCACGTTATTCCCGAGAAGCTGAAACCCGAACTCAATAAAGAAAATATCATTGTGCCTGATTTTCCTATGGAAGGGCAGGCTGGTGAACAATTGATGATAATGCGTCAGGCGATTAAAGAACATCGCAAAGTTCATTTTGCTTATACCCGAGAGGATGGTAAACAGTCGGATCGTATTGTTCATCCCTTGGGGTTATTTTACTGGGGTAAGGTTTGGACCTTAGTGGCTTGGTGTGAGTTACGTGATGCTTTTCGACATTTCCGTTTAGATCGTATGCAAACCTGTCAACCTTGCCAGGAATGCTTTGAGCTTGTGGAAGGTCGAAGCTTGCAAGACTTTTTAAGATTGCAATGTGGTATTGAATAGCCGCTAGTATTTCTTGCTTGCATGGGTTACATTGCGCCGATGCAACCATCTTCATCTGATACGTCTTCAGCATTTTATACCCGCTATCGCGGTAGTTTTAGTGGGATTTTAAAATGGTCACAGCTCGATTTATTTTGGGATGTGTTAAGAGCTAAAGCAGAGGCAGCTTGGTATATCTATGCCATTGGCGAGCCCGTGCCACAGCAGCCAGTTTCTGCTGAACAGCTGAATAAATTTATTAGCGAAATTGATCAATTGCTTCGCAAAGAGCATGAAGAAGATTATTGCGGTGTAGTTTATGTGGATGATAAAGCGGACCCCAACTTTATCAAAATTTATGATCCGAATAATTTAGGGGTTGTCTGTGGCTTTAGTGATAATCCCCCTTTACCTGGTTGGATACTATCTTTAATTCCGCCTGAAACATTAGATGATAATACCTTTTTGCCACAGTCGCGACGTCGTTGGTGGCAGCGTTTGTTTTCATCCTAGTCTACTTATTATATTTCACTTAAATTTCTCTTAGCACATCATAGAGTGGTTGTGATGTGTGTGCTGGTTCACTAATCTTAATAGTTAACTTACAACCCACACTAAACCATTGCCAGGGTAAACTAGGAGTAGAAAATGAACAAAATAAAAGGGCTGTACTACATTATTGATGCACTTATGCCCGTGATTATTGTTGCTTGTTTAATCGTTATTTACGGTGTGTATGTTCAAAATATTAAAAAAGAATATGACAATGTGACAGAACTGGTCGGTGAAGTGAAAAAAGATGGCGAAGCTTTATTAGGGACATTAGATGATGCAAAAATGGATGTGGAATACCAGTTTTGCCAATTAGAAAACACCATTGCACCGCTGAAAAACTCCATTAATTCCATCAAAGGGTTTACCCAAAATGTTTGCGCCGGCGGTGGCAAAGCAAAGAAAGTCAAAACAAAAGAATGTATTAAGCCAGACAAACAGGCCCAGCACCCAATACAACCAGCACAATTCTACTATGCGGTACACGATATTCAGACAGAGAACTATTTAATTAAGACCAATCTACTAAAAGATGTTGGTGATTGGGGAGGTAAGGCGCTGCGTAATACCGGTTCGGTGATTGGTGGTGCAGGTGACGCCATATTTAAAGGGGGAGAAAAAGTGGTAAAGGGGGTGGGTAAAGGTGTTAAGGATATCACCAACAAAATATGTAATACGGTATCGGTGCCGTTTAAATTTGTTTCTAATGAATTGAAAAAAGTCATGATGCCGTTTACTCATATTGAGAAAGTACTGGCACGGATTGGCAAGTTAAATTTAGGTGTGGAGAAACAATATAAAGTCATTCATGCTAAAACAACCAATGCTATGGACCGTGTAGCTGGTTTATTGTTGGCATTAATTGATATTTTTAATTATTTGTTTTGGTTAATATTCGGATTAAGTGTTTGGTATTTTGCCAAGTATCTTTTCACTATCACGGGCAAAATCGAAAAGGGTATAGCGCTGTTGCGTCGTTAAGCTAATGGATACGATGTTGTTGGGCTAGGTGGGCTAAAATAGCGTTGTGGTCGCCTTTGAATAGGATACGATCTGTTTTTTGATTCAATTGATAGTCATACATGGGGTCATAATATTGCGCTAATAAAAAACCAATCCATTGTTTATGTTGTTGCATATCGTTATTTTGCAAGGCTGTTTGCATAAGACCATGGGCTGTTTTATAGCGCTGTCCACCTAAACGCCGGCTAATCTTTTTGAGCGAGGATAATAGGTTTTCTGACCAAGTTGTGTAGCCTTGCTGGTCGCCAAGCAGTTGTTGATACTCCTTGAGTGACTGCGTGATATATTCATTAAAGATATTATCAATTCTGTTTTCAGTTGGCGTTTCAAGTAAGATCAGCGGAGCGGTACGAATATGGTGTAGTAAGCCGCGAGGTAATTGTCGCGAGCCAATATTTGCTGCTTCATCCTCTAGTAATATGTGCTTCACATCATGATAGCGGTATTTCATTAACTGAATTGCCAGTGTGTTTTCAATATCAATTTGGTTAGGTTGCGGTAGTGCATGTTTACCAAAAGCAGAGCCTCGATGTTGATAAATATGTTCAAGGTCAACTTTATGTTCTATTTGATCAAGGAGTAATGTTTTGCCTGCCCCGGTTCTACCACCAAGGATAATCGGCTGTAGTTGTTCAATACACGTATCTAACTGATTAATTAAATAGCGGCGTAATGCTTTATAACCACCGCTAATGCGCGGATAGAGAATACCAGTTGTTTCATATAACCATTGCTGGCTAATCTTAGAGCGCAAGCCACCTCTAAAACAATACAGGGCACCCTGCGGATGTTGTTGGGCGAAGTGCTGCCAGTCGGTAATGCGTTGTCGTTTTATCGTGCCTTGTACTAAGGTATGGCCTAACTCAATGGCTTGTTGTTGCCCATCCTCCTTATAACGAATACCCACTTGGTGTCGCTCATCATCATTCATCAAAGGTAGATTACAGGCGAGAGGAAACGCGCCTTGGGCAAATTCTACAGGCGCACGTACATCAATCAATGGAGTGTCATAGATGAACAGTGATTCGTAGTCGGCTATCTGAGGCAGCTCCATCATGACGGATTATAAAACCTCAATGGTTGGCTTGCTGGTATCTTGAGGCTGCAATTGACCAATGACTTGTAGATGCATACCCTGCTGTTGAGCCAGGGTCAGAAATTCATGCTCAGCATCGGGCTTCACCGCAACCAATAAGCCACCGGAGGTTTGTGGATCACATAAGATGTGTTTTTGTTTATCTGTCATTGGGCCTAATTGATCCTGATAGCTCTCGTAGTTTCGTTGTGCGCCACCGGGGGAGCAGCCTAGTTTCAAATAATGTGTGAGGTCGGGTAATTTAGGAATAGCGTCAAACTCCAGTGTGGCCGATAAGCTGCTTCCTTGACACATTTCCAGCAAATGCCCTAATAAACCAAACCCTGTGACATCGGTCATGGCGGTCACCCCATCCAGCTGTGCAAATAAGCTACCTGCACGATTGAGTGTACACATGGTATCAATAACAAGCTGCTGATGTGCTGGTTTGAGGTGTTGTTTTTTCTGTGCTGTGGTCAGGATACCAATGCCTAAAGGCTTGGTTAGGTATAAGCGACTCCCTGCTTGGGCTCGGTTGTTGTACTTAATTTGGGTTTTGTGGATTTGCCCT
>CAZPAE010000034.1:0-10994 GCA_964584455.1 uncultured Thioalkalispiraceae bacterium | reverse complement strand
CTCGCCCTTGTGCCAACGAACCAAGGACATGATCGAAGCGGCTTGTGAGCACATTCGTTCCACTCAACATGAAAAATTATTCTTTAAAGTCAAAATACCGCATTGGGATGACTCTCGTGTTACTGATTCCGATGAAGAAGTGGTGGTAACCCATAACTGGCATGAACTACGCCGCTTCATGTGGGACTATGTTGGTATCGTACGCACCAATAAACGTTTACAACGGGCACTTAGCCGGGCAGATTTATTACTGCATGAAATCGACGAATACTATGGTAACTTCCGAGTTAGCAGTGATTTACTAGAGTTACGTAACTTAGCGGTGTTATCCAAACTCATTATTCAATCGGCATTACTGCGCAAAGAAAGCCGCGGTCTACATTACACCTTAGATTACCCTGATACATTAGCCGATTCTCAGGCGCAAAATACCATACTCACACCGGCAAGGCCTTATGTGATGAGTGCAGAAACTGCTTCCTTCACATGATAATAACGTAACCGCACTCGCAAACGACGAAAACTTGTTTTATCAATTTGGTCTTTAAACACTAAGACCAGCTCAGAGCGTTTATCATACGACAAGGTCATAATAACAAACCACGCTGTCACAATTCGCTTGGGCTGTAAAAACCAAGTTTGTTGCGGCTCATCGACACATAACCAAGTATCATCACTTTGCCAAACCCAATAACGATCATCATGGAAATGTCGAAAACACAAATATCCCGCATACAGGGTTAAGCCAATACTTAAGCCCAACTGTATACCCAAGGTCATCGCAGTGAACACCCATAATGCAAACACAGCCAAGCTGTGACTGAGTATGATTAACAATAAATAATAATGGGAAGGTTTACATTTGAGGTGTAACGGCTTGCCGAATCCGTTCGATAACATGATTTACATCCTTGTCGATAGGCTTTCCATTGCCAAAAAAATAATCGAATAATAACTGATCAGGATAACTTAAGATTGTCTTAAAGGTTACCTGTTGTTGTTCATCTAATGATAGATAATGATGGTCAACAAAGTCACCTAGTAAGGCGTCCAACTCTAACATGCCACGGCGACATTGCCAGCGTAAACGAGACAACTCCCGGACTTGTTGTTCTGACATAGTTAAACCATCTCTTTGAGCATCAGCTGTTTAATATGATGAATAGCTTTAGTCGGGTTTAACCCTTTTGGACAAACATTCACACAATTCATGATGGTATGGCAGCGAAACATCCGATAAGGTCCATCGAGCTCTTGCAAACGTTCATCCGTGGCTTGATCACGACTATCTGCTAAAAAGCGATATGCCTGTAGTAATGCAGCCGGACCACGAAACTTATCGGGATTCCACCAAAAAGACGGACATGACGTGGTGCAACAGCCACACAAGATACACTCATATAAACCATCAAGCTTATCCCGTTGTTCCGGTGTCTGTGGTAACTCCACTTCGGGCATAGGATCATGCACCGTTAAATAGGGTTTCACGGCACGATAGTGATGGAAGAACTGCGCCATATCCACCACCAAGTCACGAATAATCGGCATGCCTGGCACAGGACGAACCACGATAGGCTGTTTCAAACTTTCCACCGGCGTTAAACAAGCCAGACCATTGCTACCATTAATGTTCATGGCATCAGAACCACATACCCCTTCACCACATGAATGACGAAAGCTGAGGGTCTCATCACGCTCTTTAATTTTTAACAGCGCATCACGTAACATCATGCCAGTGGGAACCTCATCTAATACATACTCTTGTAGATAGGGTTCCTTATCGGTTTCAGGGTTATATCGTTGCACTTTTATCAACATGGGTCTGACTCGCGTAATGATGGTACCTAATAAACTATATCGAAATCTCTACTCAGGCCTTTAACTAATAAACCCGTTCTTTAGGAGGAAATGTTTCCACGGACATGGGTTTAAGCCGCACAGGCTTGTACTCCATACGATGCCCCTCTTTATAATAAAGACTATGCTTCAACCAGCGGTTATCATCTCGATCAGGGAAATCGATACGTGAATGCGCACCTCGGCTTTCCTGGCGCTGTAATGCGGAGGTGACGGTAGCAATTGCCACATCCACCAGATTCTCTAATTCTAGCGCTTCAATCCTGGCGGTATTAAATATCTTGCTATGATCTTGTAGTCGCACATCAGCTAATCGGGCTTCGAGTTCCAGCACCTTGGTTAAGCCTTCTTGTAATACTTCTTCGGTGCGGAACACACTACAGAATTGTTCCATGATGGTTTGCAGTTCCATCTTCAAGCCGGCTACCGACTCGCCAGTGCCTTTTTGATCCCAGCGAGCAAGTCGATCCATGGCCATATCAACTGAGTCATTTTGCAATGGCCGGTGATAACGATTGTTCTTTAGAAAATCAATAATATGATTACCTGCCGCCCGACCAAACACCACAATATCTAACAAGGAATTACCACCTAAACGATTGGCACCATGCACAGATACACAAGCACACTCACCCACCGCATATAAACCAGGTACCACTTCTTCACCTTGCTCTACGGGTACAACCACTTGACCATAACGATCCGTTGGAATACCACCCATGGTGTAATGGGCGGTAGGAAAAATAGGAATGGCTTGTTCAGCCGGATCAAAACCTAAAAAGGTTTTCACCATGGAGCTAATCCCAGGTAGCCGTTTACTCAGAACATCTTTACCCAAGTGATCGAGTTTTAGCATGACGTGGCTACCATCTTCACCACAACCTCGTCCCTCACGTACTTCTGTAGCAATGGCTCGACTCACCACATCACGGCTGGCCAGATCTTTGGCGTGAGGTGCATAACGTTCCATGAAACGTTCGCCATCTTTATTCACCAAGAACCCGCCTTCACCACGTGCCCCTTCGGTAATTAACATGCCGCGCCCAGCGATGCCGGTGGGATGGAACTGGAAAAACTCCATGTCTTCAAGCGGAATACCGGCCCGTAACACCATGCCCATACCATCACCGGTATTGATCCTGGCATTGGTATTGGTACGGAATAACTGGCCTACACCGCCGGTAGCGAGCAAGGTGGTTTTCGCCTCGATAATAATCGGTTCACCGGTTTCAATTTCTAAGGCTAACGCACCGAGAATTAAACCATCTTCATGACGAATTAAATCAATCGCAAAAAACTCATCGAAGAAATGGGTCTTAGCACGAATGTTCTGTTGATACAGGCTATGCAAAATAGCATGCCCGGTACGATCAGCGGCAGCACAAGTACGTGCAGCCCGTTCACCACCAAAGTTTTGACTTTGACCACCGAAAGGACGTTGATAAATTTTACCGTTATCCAAACGGGAAAATGGCACACCTTGATGTTCTAATTCATAAACTAAATGAGAAGCAGCACGACACATATACTCAATGGCATCTTGATCGCCTAAGTAATCACTGCCTTTCACCGTATCAAACATATGCCAATGCCAATTATCCGGACGGACATTGGCCAGTGCTGCATTCATGCCACCTTGTGCCGCCACCGTATGTGAGCGGGTCGGAAACACTTTGGAAACCACTGCGACTTTGGCATCTGCCTGCGATAACTGTAAAGCGGCACGTAAGCCACCACCACCTGCACCGATAACAAGCACATCAAATTTACGCTGTGCAATGTTCATATGGCCACCACACTATATAACATCATCGCTACCCATATCCCTAATGCGATTAAACCAACTGTAATCAATGTCCACACCACAAACCGAATCGTTGACCATTTAATGTAGTCAATCAAAATATCACGTACCCCAACCCAGGCATGGTATAGCAAAGAAAAAAAGAATAACGCTGAGGCAATACTGATGGCAGGCATCTCAAATAAACTGCGCCATGCTTGATAATTATCAATGTTCTGTGTCACGACAAATAGGCTGAAGCCGATACCAAACAACAACATGTAAACTGCTGTTAATCGCTGCCACAACCAAGTCCGCATTCCTTGTACACGCCAACTCATAGTAATACGCACGCACTCAAGATAAGAAAAATCACAATTCCACTGATATTGACAATCCAGGCGGTCATTCGTGCCGCTTTAAGCGAGGTTGCAATATCAAGGTCAGTTAATAAAAAACGAATCCCAGCCAATAAATGATGTCCAATTGCCCACGCTAAGACTAAAATAGCGAGCTTAAAAGGCATGCTATCCATTAACGTCATTAAATATGTAAAACCTTGCTCGCTCTTGATTGACAGGCCGAATAAGTAAATCACCGCGGGAATAGCGAGGAAAAGTAAGGCCCCTGAAATACGATGTGCAATTGAATTTACCCCTGTTACAGGCAGGTGTATTTTCAACAAATTAAGGAACTTTGGCCGTTTTTGTTTTGTTATCATCGCCTTAAGTGTAGTCCAATTGCATCATTCGTCCAATGGTATAAAATCGTGGCCTTAACAATTTTCAGGTGACCGACGATCATGAATATCGAGTGGCAAGATTTTCTACTTAACCACGGCGGCCAAGCCAATGGGCAACGCCAGGTCAATTTCGCTGCACCGCAGCAAGAAATTACCGCTGCACAAACACAGGCCGTATTAGCCAACCTAGATCATCTAGGTGTTATTCAAGTCAGCGGTGCTGACGCTCAAACATTTTTACAAGCACAATTCAGCAATGATATTGCACAGCTAGATAGTGCACATGCACAACTCAATGCTTATTGTAATCCTAAAGGCCGCATGTTTGCCCAGTTCATTGTTGTACCTCACAATGATACTTATTTTTTATTATTGCCGCACGAGATACTCAATAAAGTTTTAATGCGCTTGCGGATGTTTGTATTACGTAGCCAAGTTGTACTTGAGGATATGAGTGAAACGTATCTTTGTCTTGGTATTATTAATCATCATATGACCAACACGTTAAGTAAACTTGGTGATTTGCCCACAACACCCTATGCATTAACAGAACAAAATGAACAACTACTGGTAAACATACCCAGTCCATTTCCTCGTTACTTAGTCATTACGCGCATTGAACAAGCAAAGGCCCTTTGGCAAATAGACGACATCACTAAAACTGGTGCTAACATTTGGCAATGGTGTGATATTCAAGCGGGCATTCCCACCATTTGGCAAGAAACCCTGGAAGAATTTGTGCCACAAATGGTGAATTTAGAATTGATTGGTGGCGTGAATTTTAAAAAAGGTTGTTATCCTGGCCAAGAAATCGTCGCGCGAATGCATTATCTTGGTAAACCGAAACGACGCATGTTTCGACTACATACAACGGATATTGAAGTCCCCTCCCCGGGCACCCAGCTTTATTTACCTGATGGGAATGGTCAAAGTATAGGCAAAGTGGTGTCAGCCCAGCAGAACCCAGAACAAGGTGTTGATTTACTGGCAGTAATTCAACTTAGTCACATCGATGCGCCCCAAATTCACTTAAATGAGGCCACAGGTCCACAATTGGACATGCAAGAATTACCTTACTCCTTGGACAGCTAAAACCCAATAGACTCTTTTTATTTAATTATTACGCAAGCATGCCGATGTACTGTTCTATAAGCCAACAGTACATCGGAGTCACAGGTGTTTAATAGCCTCGAAGAGAAGATTCTTGACCAACTCTTTAACGATCTTGAAAACGACAAATTAGTTTTACCCACCCTACCTGAAGTCGCACTACGCGTTCGTGATACCTTAGAAGATCCCGATGCAGGGATGGGTGAAGTGGCCAAGGTGATTACCAATGATGCTGCATTATCTGCTCGCTTAATCCAAGTCGTAAACAGCCCACTATTACGTGCCGCACGCACTATTGATTCGGTGGAAATGGCCGTCACCCGCATGGGTGCAGACATGACGCGTAACATCGTCATGAGTGTTGCCATGGAACAAATGTTTCAAGCTACATCCGATGCCACTGATAAACGGCTACGCAGTTTATGGGAACATAGTACCCAAGTGGCCGCCCTATGCCATGCTTTAACAAAACAATTTACTAATCTCAAACCTGATCAAGCCTTACTCGCTGGCTTAGTCCATAACATTGGCTCTTTACCGATTCTTACCATGGCAGAAGATGTCCCCGAACTACTTCAGGACGAAAATTTATTAGACAATATCATCAGCAAGGCCCACCCCACAGTGGGTGAAGCCATTTTAAAGAAATGGAATTTTTCGGAAGAATTGGTAGCCGTGGCTGCCGAACACGAAGATATCATGCGTCAACATGAGGGTGACGCGGATTATGTGGATATCGTTATTGTTGCCAATCTTGAAAGTTATATCGGCACTGAACATCCCCATAGCCAAGTAGACTTAAGTACCGTGCCAGCCTTTAAGAAACTAGGCCTTGAACCCGATATGGAAGTGCTTGATATCGAGGCCGTGAAAGAAACCCAAACAGCCCTGGGATAATCAAGCGCGACACTAATCCGCACTGGGTCGCATGTGTGGAAATAACAACACATCACGAATCGAAGGTGAGTCGGTAAATAACATCACTAGCCGATCAATCCCGATACCTTCACCCGCAGTTGGCGGCATACCATGTTCTAATGCGGTGACATAATCCTCATCATAGAACATAGCTTCATCATCACCGGCTTCTTTTTCTTCAACCTGCGCCCGGAATCGTTCGGCTTGATCTTCGGCATCATTCAACTCTGAAAAGCCATTGGCAATTTCGCGCCCACCCACAAAAAACTCAAACCGATCGGTGACAAAAGGATCTTCATCATTGCGCCGTGCTAAGGGGGACACTTCCGTGGGATAGGCAGTAATAAAGGTAGGATCCATTAAACGATGTTCAACGGTTTTCTCAAAGATCTCAATCTGAATCTTACCCAAGCCATAAGTCGCTTTTAATGGAATACTAAGACTCTCAGCTACAGCCCGTGCTTGTGTAATATCATCAAGCTGTTCTGCTTTTAGTTCAGGGTTAAAATGCAAAATAGACTCTTTCACGGTCATGCGCACAAACGGCTTAGCAAAATCGTATTCATCGCCTTGATAGTGAATCAAAGTATGACCGATCACATTGGTTGCGATAGACCGTAACATGGCTTCGGTAATGTCCATTAAATCATGATAAGTGGCATAGGCCTCATAAAACTCCAACATAGTGAATTCTGGGTTATGCCGAGTAGAAAGCCCCTCGTTACGGAAGTTACGATTAATTTCAAAGACCCGTTCAAACCCACCAACAACTAAACGCTTGAGATACAACTCAGGAGCAATACGCAAAAATAAATCCATATCGAGTGCATTATGGTAGGTAGTAAACGGACGTGCTGTGGCACCACCGGGGATCACCTGCATCATGGGGGTTTCTACTTCAAGAAACTGACGCTCGGTTAAAAACTGGCGAATATGACTAATAATCCGCGAACGGATATTAAAGGTATGACGTGAGTCTTGATTCATAATCAAATCAAGATAACGTTGACGATAACGGGTTTCTTGATCACTTAAGCCTTTAAACTTTTCGGGTAAGGGGCGCAATGCTTTAGTCAACAAACGAATACTATCGACCTTAATCGACAATTCGCCTTTATTGGTTTTCATTAACGTGCCTTCACCACCAATAATGTCACCTAAGTCCCATTTTTTAAACTGTTCGTTATAAACACCTTCCGGTAACTCATCACGCTTAACATAAAATTGGATTTGCCCTGACATATCTTGCACGGTGGCGAAACTGGCTTTGCCCATTTCGCGCTTTAACATCATGCGCCCAGCAACACTGACACGTAGATTCAGTTCAGCCAGCTCATCTTTGGTTTTCTCACCATATTCTGCATGTAATTCACCGGCCACAACGTTACGGCGAAAATCATTAGGAAAAGCAACACCCTGATCACGAATGGTTTTTAACTTCTCGCGCCGTTGGGCAATGAGTTGGTTTTCGTCTTCAGGGGTTAAGGTTGTGTTGTCGTTGTCTGACATGCTCGCTTCATCCTAAATTAGTTTTTATTCTCGTTAATGGTTATAAACCGCTTTTTAAACTTGCTTCAATGAAATCATCTAAATCACCATCCAGTACTGCCTGGGTATTGGTTTTTTCTACACTGGTACGTAAATCTTTAATCCGCGATTGATCCAATACATAAGACCGAATTTGACTACCCCAGCCAATGTCTGATTTAGACTCTTCCATGGCTTGCTTCTCAGCATTACGTTTTTGGATTTCTAACTCGTACAATTTCGCCTTTAAAAATTTCATCGCATGATCTTTGTTCTGATGCTGCGAACGCTCACTTTGACACTGTACTACCACACCCGTGGGTTCATGGGTAATACGTACCGCAGAGTCGGTTTTATTCACATGCTGACCACCTGCACCACTGGCACGATACGTATCAATACGTAAATCAGCTGGGTTAATATCAATTTCGATGGAATCATCAATTTCTGGTGATACAAAGACAGAGGCAAATGAAGTATGGCGTCGATTGCCTGAATCAAACGGTGATTTGCGCACCAAACGATGCACACCGGTTTCAGTGCGTAACCAACCGAAGGCATAATCACCGCTTAGATGAATCGTGGCACTTTTAATTCCTGCCACCTCACCGGCTGACACCTCAATCAATTCTGTTTTAAAACCATGGGCTTCACCCCAACGCAGATACATACGTAGTAGCATATCTGCCCAGTCTTGCGCCTCGGTACCACCGGAACCGGATTGAATATCGAGATAAGCATTGTTGGCATCCATCTCACCGGCAAACATACGCTCAAATTCTAGCCGCGCTAGCATTTGCTCTTGACCATCGAGATCATCCACCACAGCTTGGAGTGTCTCTTCATCGTCTTCTTGTACTGCCAATTCGATTAAATCGGCCGCATCGGCCAAGGACTGACCTAACTGATGCAAGGTTTCCACCACATTTTCGAGCCGGGAGCGCTCTCGACCCAGCTCTTGAGCACGTTCGGGCGTATCCCAAATGCTGGGATCTTCTAATTCTCGGCTAACTTCGTCGAGCCGCTCACGCTTTGCGTCATAGTCAAAGATACCCCCTCAGGGCTTCGCTGCGCCCTTGCATCTCTTTGAGGCGGGATTGGATGATACCGGTTTCCAACATCAGATAACTTTCTACTGTGTGATACTTACAAGGCGCGTATCTTACAACAGCGGGCCGACCGCGTCATCGGCTATGAGGGATAGAAAAGACAATCGATTATAGGCTGGGCAAAATCGTAAATGCCGTGGTGCCGGTGTTTTTACAAATACTGGCCTGCATTTCGGTATAGGTATTAATGGGCATGGGATCATCACCGCAACCACAACAAATGACTATCTCAGTGAAAAACACCCCCAGTTTGACATGAATTGTTTGTGCATTCTCATGACTAGATAAAACAGTAACACTAATAGGTTCATCCCCCACATACCCAGCTTGGGTCACTGCCTCAGCCAGCGGTAATTCTGCTTTGGCCAATTGCCCCATTTCTTGTTTGAGTGTTTGTACAAAGCCATCGCTACCCCAGGCTTGTAATGATTGTGACAAAATAGGCATGAAAATGTATTGGTATCTTGGAATTTAATGTAACTCGAAAAATTTTAACTTATCTGGGTTTCGCAGCACATGAATTTTTTCAATGCGATTCTCTACAATCACAAAATTAAAGGCAGAAACCGGTTTTCCTGCTCCCCAAAAGACTAACCCCGGTGCGCCATTGAACCAAACAAAAGAAAACCGTGTATCAGTATCATCCAACTGTGCCAGATCAGGACTCACCACTTGTGCTAAGAAACGCGCCACAGTTTGTGCACCTTGCAAAATACGTCGTGCTGCTGCCACTTTACCCCCACCATCCACATGTAATACCACATTATCGCGCAACAAGCTGACGAGGTTATCCAGCTCGCCCAGCTTCACCGCTTCTAAAAAAGCTGTCACCACTTGTTGGTACTCATCCTGACTAAAGGATTGCTTTAATTTTTGATTATCAATTTTTTCTCGGGCACGGCTGGCTAACTTACGACAAGTCACGGCTGTCTTTTTCAAGATAGCGGCAATTTCATCAAACTGAAAATGAAAAACATCATGCAAAATAAATACGGCTCGCTCACTGGCCGTTAACCGTTCTAACAGCAGCATCAGTGCCATGGTGATCGACTCATCCATTTCATGTTCATCATCAGGACGACTCGCTTCTTCAAGAAACGGCTCAGGCAACCATGGTCCGATATAGGTTTCTCGCTGGGATTGCGCGCGCTTTAGATGATCCAATGCAAGACGTGTTGTCACTGTGACTAGCCAGGCATAAGGCGATTGCAGCTCATCATGCGCCACATCACGCCATTTAAGAAACGCTTCTTGCACAATATCCTCTGCTTCAAAGCGCGATCCAGTAATACGATAAGCCAGCCCTACCAGTTTAGACCGGTAGGACTCAAATAGATGGGTACTAGATAAGGTTGTCATTTAAGTTACAGCAATCGCTTCAATTTCTACCAGCAATTCAGGAAACGCTAAGCGCTGTACACCTAATAAGGTTGCTGCTGGACGACAACCAGCCTTATCTAAGCGCTGCGTTAACACATCATAATGGGCAAAGAACTCATCCACATCCACAGTGTAGTACTTTAGTTGCATCACATGGGATAAGTCCAGGTTCGCTTGTGATAGCACAACATCTAAGTTATCCATCACCATGCTAATTTGTGCCCGCATATCTCCTACATGCGCAGGATTACCATCATCATCCATGGCCGTTTGTCCGGCACAGAATAAAATCCGTTGTACTCCTGTTACGTCATTCCCTTGCACAAATCCTAATGCGTCTTGCCATTGCCAAGGGTTAATGATTTCTCGCTGTATCATATTATGCCACCTCAATATTGATTAACTGACAAGCTTTGGTATATCCCAACGTACGTTTTATTGTGGGAAATACCCTTGTGGTGGCAATACAAAGCCCTAACTCTAAACGCTGTGCCTGATTAAACCGTTCAGACATTTGCTCAAACAGGGTGGGTTCTATTTGATTATTTGCCACTTGTCGTGCATAAGC
>CAZPAE010000033.1:8350-11066 GCA_964584455.1 uncultured Thioalkalispiraceae bacterium | reverse complement strand
GTGATACTTCTGGAATATAGGTAACATTCATCGATACCGGGCCGTTAGCAACCGTCACAAAGGGTAATACACCGGGGAAAGGATCATTATCTTTATAATCTTTACGGGTCATCAAAAAGGCGATAAGCCCGGCATCAACTCGCCAGCCATCTTCATCTTTTTCTAAATGATAACGCTTTTTTAATCCGCCGCCCACATAACGTGAAGTCTGACTATTACTGTCTTTAAAATAACTGGCATTGAAAAACTTCACCCAGTTTTTACGTGGGGTCCAATCATATTCTACACCAAGCCCCCAGTTTTCTT
Organism: uncultured Thioalkalispiraceae bacterium; assembly: GCA_964584455.1. Classification (GTDB taxonomy): domain Bacteria; phylum Pseudomonadota; class Gammaproteobacteria; order UBA6429; family Thiohalophilaceae; genus CAZPAE01. The sequence continues at coordinate 10,760 of CAZPAE010000033.1, read as the reverse complement.
CATTGTAATCACCATCATCTAAGTGAATGGCCTTACCATTGAAGACAATATGTAATTCATCGGCTTGTACATGGCAAACAAACCCTAGCAGCAGGCATAAAACAGACATTAACCGCATTGCAATCTGACCTCATATTATTATGTCGGTATGCTCTGCATAACGGCAGCGATATGGCTTACTTAAAATCGGCCTGTCCAAAAATTGACGCCTCTATTAACAACTACTTAGCCGATGATTATTCAAGCTGGTGGCTTATTGACGCAAAATAGAGGTTTCTACTGTGCCAAATACCCTAAAAAAGGCCAAATGCGTCACAAAACAGTGTCATTTAGCCATCATTTATTGCGACAAACTGCCCATTAAGTTTGTGATCCTGATCATAAATGGCATAACACCTGCATTTACTAGCCAAACCAACTCAATCTGACGGTTTACTGACATGAAACAAGCATGTGAATAACACCTACAAATAGTTTAATTATGTAGGACTTATGTAGATCACACACTTGAAAACAGATGAGTTTAATAAATACTTACACTTCACTCTTTAGCATGGAAAGGTCGACAATGAAAAAATATGCCTATCTCACCACCTTATGGATATGTTTGTTATTCAGTTCAACATTGCGTGCAGATACGCTCGGTGTCTGGGCGGGTGCCGGTTTTTGGGACTGGGAAGTCAGTGGTAAATTTCGTTACCAAACCACCAATACCTCTAATGACATTGATGTTAAAAATGATTTGCAATGGGCGGATGATGATACAAACACGGCCTTTGTCATTATTGAGCACCCGATTCCCGTCATTCCTAATATCAAAGTCCAAACCAGCTCAGTGGACACCAGCGGTACAGGTGTTTTAGGTGGTATTCAATTTGGTGGGACAACCTTTAGCACAACAGTATCAAGCAGCCTAGAGTTCGACCAAACAGACTTAACACTGTACTACCAAATTCTCGACAACGTGGTCGGCTTAGATCTAGGACTCAATGCAAAACTCATTGATGGAAAAATTGCAATCACGGAAACAACAGGCCTGCTACGCACCGAAACCGCAACATTCGATGCCACCATCCCAATGCTTTATCTCGGTGTGGATGTGGCTTTACCGCTAACTGGCCTCACCATCGGTGTCAATGGCGGCTGGGTCTCCTATGATGGCAGCAGCGTCACTGATTTACATGCTTATATCCGCTACACCTCTGATTACTTCATTGGTGCTGAGGCAGGTGTTAAAAATATGAATATTGAGTTGGACGATATTGATGACTCCTATGGCGAATTAGACTTTGAAGGCGTCTACGCTGTGCTGTTTTTACACTTCTAATCACCCTTGCTATCCCCATACGAACCCGCCTTTGGCGGGTTCGTGCTTTTCTACACTCAATTCAGGCCAAATACCTATTTTCAGTTTCTATCGGTGGCGTTAAAATACCCGCCTTGCAAAATCCTGTAGTCGAGAAACCAATCAGTGTCGTACCAGTCCGTTTTAACACCCCCGCTTCCTGAAAAAACAGGTCAAAACTTCAAATGGGGAAAACTCTATGGCAGTGCCCTCGGGCTTGCACTCAGCCAAGCAGCAGAACAACATGACGGCTTAGTGCTTGTCATCACCGCCGATACGGCCTCTGCCAATCAGATCAGTGAGCAAATCAGCTTCTTTTTGAAAGATGATATTACCAGTTTGCACTTTCCAGACTGGGAAACTCTGCCTTATGATGTTTTCTCGCCACATCAGGATATTATTTCAGAACGCCTAGAGACCTTATACACGCTACCACAAACCCAACGCGGTATCTTGGTAGTACCAGTGCAAACATTAATGCACCGCGTCGCACCTAAAAACTATATTCAACAACGTAGTTTAGTCGTCAAGCGCGACCAACAACTCAAACATCAACACTTTACACAAGAGCTGGTAGAAAAAGGCTATCAACATGTTTCCTCGGTGATGGAACATGGTGAATTTGCAGTACGAGGCAGTTTAATTGATCTGTTTCCCATGGGCAGCCAACTACCCTACCGAATTGAATTATTCGACAATGAGATCGAGAGTATTCGAACATTTGATCCCGAAACTCAACGCACTATTGATGTCGTCACCGAACTACAATTATTACCGGCCCGTGAATTTCCACTCGATGAAACCGGCATACGTCAGTTTCGGCAATCGTTTCGCGCAGCATTTGATGGTGATCCGCAACGTGCACCAATCTATCGTGAAGTATCTGAGGGTCGCGCACCTGCCGGCATTGAATACTATATTCCTTTCTTTTTTGAGCAGACCGAAACCCTATTCGATTACTTACCCGCGAACACCTTAGTATTCAGCCATATTGATAGCCTACAATCGGCACAAGCATTTGCACAGGAAGTAGAAAACCGCTACGAATCAGCTAGGCATGAAATT